>JBFJTQ010000266.1:0-4986 GCA_041625275.1 Binatia bacterium
GTCTACCTGCTCGCCGCGAGCGAGGACCCGAACCGGTCGCCACGTTTTCTGGAATTCAACCGCAACAAGCGGTCCCTCAGCGTGAACTTGAAGACTAACGCAGGCCCGGGGATTATTCTCGATCTCGTGCGCCACTCGGACGCGGTGCTGGACAATTACAGTATCGATGTCATGGCAAAGCTTGGATTGGATTATCCCAATTTATGCAGGAGCAGGCCGGACATCATCACCCTGAGAATGCCCGGGCTCGGCTGCACGGGTCCAAAGCGGCATTACTCGACGGTGGGTGTGAACATCACGGCATTCACCGGGCTGACCTACCTCTGGAATCATCCGGGCCAGACGAACCCTCCCATCGGGGCGCAGACCGTTTATCCCGATTATGTCTCGGGGGTGCTGGCGGCAACCTTGATCATTGCGGGTGTGCTGTACCGAGACCGCACTCACAAAGGAGCCTTTATCGATCTGTCTCAAGGGGAGGCTACTGCCTTCATGATCGGCGCAAGCGTCGTCGAAGCACAGGCGCTCGGCCGCAGCGCAGAACCGGTCGGCAATGATTGCGCTTTTGCCGCGCCGCACGGGTGTTACCGATGCAAGGGCGAGGACCGGTGGTGTGTGATCGCCGTTGAGACGGAAGACCAGTGGCAGGGTCTGGCGCAAACTCTCGGCCCTGAGATCGAGCAGGACGAGCGTTTTAAGACCCTCGAAGGCCGGCTCCGGCACCGTAGTGATCTAAACAAGATCCTGGAGCAATGGACGGAGCATCTGGAGTGCTATCAAGTCATGGAACGGCTGCAGCGCGTTGGGGTTCCTTCCGGGGTGGTGCAAAACGGCGCCGATCTCACCGCTGATCCGCATCTGAGAGAGCGGGGCTTCATCGTCGGCGTGGAGAACGAGCGACTCGGCCGAGTCGTCCTGCCCGGATTTCCGCTGCGCTTTGCCAATGCGAAGTTGGATCCCCGCTGGGAGTTTCCCGAACTTGGGCGCGATACGGAGGCGGTGCTCCGAGGCGTCCTCGGCTACAGCGAGGAAACTTACGCCAAGCTCGCGGCGGAAGGTGTGTTGGAGTAGCAGGCCGTATTCGAATTACAGGATGCAGGAGCTGAGGCACATTTTTTAAGGAGGGGGCTATGCAATACTTGTTGCTGGCGATTCTGTGCGTTCTCGGGATGGGCTCCCCCGCTGCGGCGCAAGCAACATCCGTCGCCGAGTTGGCGAATTACCGCGGCGCCGATCGGGAGGAAGTCTTAAAGGCCGGGGCGCGCAAAGAGGGCAAGCTCACCTGGTACACCACGCTCACCGCGCACCGGGACATCGCCAATGTTTTCGAGGCAAAGTATCCGGGAATCAAGGTCGAAACGTACCGCACCGGTTCCACCGATCTGCTGCGCCGAATTCTGTCCGAAGCACAGTCGGGGCGCAATCTGGCGGACGTGATCGAGACGACGCCGCCGACTCTCATGGTGATGCGGGACAACAAGCTGCTCATGCCTTACTTTTCGCCCCACTTGAAGCTGTTTCCCGAGGAGGCCAAGGAGGAAGCCGACAAGGACAGGGTTTTTTGGACAACGGATCGCGAGTCCCTGATCGGGCTTGGTTATAACCGTAATTTGATACGAGCCGCCGAGGTGCCGAAGACCTTTGATGACTTGGTCAAACCTCAATACAGAGGTAAGGTCGCCGTGAGCGGCGATTCCACCGGCGTGCGGATATTGGGAGCCATGCTGCGAGTCAAAGGGGAGGAGTACCTGAAACAGCTCAAGAACCTCGAAATGACGATGCACATGATTTCCGGCGGGGCTCTTCACGAGCTCATGGCGGCGGGCGAGATGCCGTTGTCCATTTCGATCTTTCGCAACCATGTTCTCGCGACCCGACCGAAAGGCGCGCCGACCGAATGGGTGCCTCTTGACCTCACAGTCAGCAATGCCGGCGGCGTTGCTCTTCCCGTGGCCAGCAACAAACCCCACGCGGCCCTGTTGTTTGCCGACTTTCTCATCAGTCCGGAAGGGCAGAAGATTTTCGAGGAGCGGTTCCGTTTTGCGACGTCCACGAAGGACTACGGCTTCAAGCGCTGGTATCCGGAAAAAGGATTGACCACCGAGCAGTATGAAAAGTCGCATGACCACTGGACGAAATTGCTGCGGGATCTCACGCGCAAGTAGCAGAGTTTGTGAACTGGACGAAACTGGCTCGCCGCCATCGCCTTGCTCCGGCATCCCATGTGCCAGCTTGGGGCTGCTAGCCTCTCCGTCACGACTACTCAGCTCGAGTTCCCTTGTGATTGGGGCCAGCAGTGGGAAGGTTCGCGTCTTTCATGAACATCCGTTATCAGGTTTGCGTGGAAAGTTGGATTGACAGCAATCTCTTGCGGGAGTAGACCTGGCGACAGACGATTTGGGGCGAAACAAAAATCGCAAGGAGGGGCCCAGTATGACCACAAAGACGATCGTTGTTGTTCTTGCCTTGTTGTTGTTGTCTTTCCCATTCGCCGTAGTTTTCGCGGATACAGTCAGTGAAGCTAAGAAAGAGGGGAATCTGGTTTTCTACGGCACGATGTCGTCCCCCGACATGGTGCGTGTCGTTAAAGGGTTCGAGAGCAAATATCCGTTTATCAAAGTTCAGACCTTCCGCGCCAATTCCGAGCGGGTGTTGAATAGAATTTTAACGGAAGCGCGCACGGGGAGCTACTTCGTCGATGCCATCAACTTGGATGGTATCAATGGCTGGGTGCTGAAGGAAAAAGACATGCTCCAGCCCTACAAGTCGGCGGAGACGGAGGCGTATCCCGAAGAGTTTCGCGATCCCTCTGGCATGATGCCGTGCTGCCTCTACATCGTCACCAATGTCATTGGCTATAACACGAACCTGGTGTCGAAGAAGGATGCACCCAAGAGTTTTGCCGATCTCTTGGACCCGAAATGGACAGGCAAGCTCGGGATGGACGCGGATGAAAGCGAATGGTTCTCCGCGCTCATTTCGGTTTGGGGCAAGGAAAAAACGGTCAATTTTTTTCGCGGCATCATGAAGCAGAAACCTTCGCTTCACAGGGGACACACGCTCCTCGCGCAGTTGACCGCGGCGGGCGAATTCCCGGTGGCGGTCAACGTGTTCGGCTACCGCCCCCTGGAGATGCAGAGTCAAGGAGCCCCCATAGACATCGTAAATGCGGATCCCGTCATGTCCCGCCCTTGGGGCGTTTTTCTGGCAAAACGCGCGCCCAATCCCAATGCCGGGCGGCTGTTTATCGATTATGTCCTGTCCGTCGAAGGTCAAAAGCTGTTGGCAAGCATGGGGCGAACCGTTGTCCGCCCCGGCGTGCAGCAGAAATTCCCCAGGCTGGTCGAAGGGGTCAATCTGGTCGCGGTGAGGGCCGAATTGGGCAAGGACCGCGAGGAAATGAGCAAACTCTACTACTCCATCGTGAAATGACGCTGCAATCATAAAAAGATTAAGCACTGATAACAAATTTTTGTTAAAGGAAACGGAGGAAGGAAAAATGGCCGAGGGAAAATATCAGACGCTACTGGTCGATAAGAAGGACGGAATAACGACGATCACCTTCAATCGTCCGGAAAAACGCAACGCCATGAGTCCGACGCTTCATCGCGAGATGTACGATCTGCTCACGGACCTGCGCTACGACAAGGAGACGCGAGTCATCGTCATCACCGGCGCGGGGGAAAGTTTCTGTGCGGGGCAAGACCTCAAACAGTACTTTCTCGAAATGGATTCGCAGCCCGATCGCGTGCGCGACGAGGTGCGGGAAAAGTCCCGCCTGTGGCGCAACGAGTTTCTGCGCAAAATGCCGCAGCCGGTCATAGCAAAGATCAACGGCTGGGTTTTCGGTGGCGGATTCACGGTCGTCACCGGGTGCGACATCGCCATCGCCGCCGAAGATGCGCAATTTGGACTCTCGGAGGTCAATTTCGGCCATTTTCCCGGCGGCGAGGTGACGATCGTGTTGACCGAGCATCTGCAGCCAAAACACGGGCTTTACTATGCGCTTACGGGGAAAACGATGACCGCCAAAGAGGCGGAGCGAATCGGTTTCATTACCAAGGCCGTGCCGCGGGTGGATCTAGACAAAGAGGTGCTGGAGCTAGCGAATGATCTCAAAGAAAAAGCGCCATCGGCGCTGCACGCGGTCAAAGAGGCTTGGTACTACACGTTCTACTCCAATCCGGAAGTCGCCTATGAGATTTCCGGCTTGATTTCCGATAAGGCGAAGCATGCGATCGGCGGCAGGCCGGGACTCCAGCAGTTCGCAAAAAAGGAGTATCGGCCAGGGCTCGGCGCATATAAGTTTGAAGAAAAAAAATAAAACCGTTCCGGTAGTTCCAATTGTTCCAGTCGTTCAAAACGTTTTCAGTGAGGGAAGCGGTTGAATGGCGGAAACTGAGTGAAGCGGTTGAACGGAGCGAAACGGTTGAGCGTTCGAAGGCCCGCTGCGGAGGATTATCATGGACTTTAATCTGCCAGAAGAACTCCAGATGCTTAAGGATACGGTGCGGAGGTTCGTCGATAAAGAGCTGATTCCCATTGAAATGCAAACCCAGGAAGACAACGAACTCAAGCGGGAGATTCGCGAGCGCCTGGAGAAAAAGACCAAGGACATGGGCCTGTGGATGTTCGACGTGCCTGAAGAGTACGGGGGTGGGGGCTTGGGGAGCCTGGCGCAGGTGATCGTGTGGGAGGAAATGTCCCGCACCTGCGCGTTGCCATCGCGCGGACAGGGGATTTTCGGACCCGAGATCCGCCCCATCTTATACGCGCTCAACGAGAACCAGAAAAAGCGTTTCTTCGAGCCGATCCTTAGGGACGAGAAGAAGCTATGTTTCATGCAAACGGAGCCCGATGCCGGCTCCGATCCGGCATCGATGAAAACCCGCGCGGTGCGCGAGGGAGATTATTACATCGTCAACGGCAGCAAACGATTCATCACGGGCGCCGGCCACTCCGATTTTGGCCAGCTCATGGCTGTCA
>JBFJTQ010000267.1:0-4980 GCA_041625275.1 Binatia bacterium
GACCCCCTTGAAGTTTCCCCCGTTTTTTGGAGAGTTTGCTAAGCTAAAGAAAAGCGGTGATAACCTCCTGTTCCGAGAAAGGAGGCAATGAATGAGCAGGAAGCGGAGAAAGCACACCGAGGAAATCAAAGATCGAGTAGCGCTGGAGGCGATCAAGGGGGTGCGGACACTGAGCGAGCTCAGTGCGGCATATGGAGCGCATCCCACCGTCATCGCGCAGTGGAAGCGCCAATTGGTCCGAGGCGCATCGGAGGTTTTTCGGCGAGGCAACGCAACACGGCGGAAGGAAGAACTGACCGCACCTTTGTATGAGGAGATTGGGCGGCTAAAGATGGAGATCGACTGGCTTAAAAAAAAGCTTTGGGCGTGTCTTTGGAGAGACGGCGGGAATGGATCGAGCCGGAACATGGGAGATTGTCGATCGCGCGCCAGTGCGCCTTGGCGGGGGTGAGCCGATCGAGCTATCACTACAAGCCGCTGGGCACCGAAAGCGAAGAGAACCTGGCTTTGATGAGGGTGATCGACGGGCTGTACCTGAGGCGGCCGTTTTACGGAGCGCCGCGCATGACCGACTGGCTGCAGGAGATGGGCTTTGGTGTCAATCACAAGCGGGTGGAGCGGTTGATGCGAGTGACGGGGCTTCAGGTAAAGCCACCCCAGCCCCATTGGTTCTTAATCTCATCAAAAGTGTTCTCGGCATCGGCCCGATCCCGATACAGTTGTGCGACGGTGAGTAACTCTTGATCTAAATCGGTCACCAGTACCGCGTACTCGTAGCGCTTGGCAGCCATATCGGCTTCAACAAAAGCAAGAATCCCTTGAGATTCGTCGACCAGCAGCGCTTCTCCTCTAAGCGCACGGCGCAGCACAATCAACCGGCGCGTACGACTCCAGCCACTGAGCCTGAGTTCCCCCTCTCGCCCCTCCCACTGTTCTCCCACATCCCTCCAATCCTGCTCCCAAAAGAGCTTCTCTATATAGCGCTTGACATTCTTCGTAAGCCGAAGCTTAAAGAGATAACCCTGCCCACGCTCCTCCAGCGCACCCAGCATCGGCTCAACCCCCAATCCCGCATCCCCACGCACTAGCTTGGGTCGCTTCGATTGTGGCAAAGCATCGAGAAGACGCAAAAGCCCTGGCAGCGTTTGATTGACATGGCTCTGATTGCCCGCCAGCACATCGACTCCCAACATTAATCTCAGTCCCGAAACCTGATAGCTGTGGTAGGCATGGGAAGGGCGCCCAGGCTTGTGCGGATTATATCCCACCAGCGCTCCTTGCTGCTTGCCATACAAGGGCTTGATCGTGACATCCACATCTAAGATCCACGGCGCATCCAAAAGCCCCAATACCGTGCGCCCTATGTGGCGCAAAAGCCAATCGCATCCCGCCTTCTCATCGATCGCCTTTAGCGCCCGCCGCACTGTGTCCTCAGCCACCACAGCACTCATTCCCAGTAGCCCGGGATTGACCCCGTCGGCGCGGATCGCACTCACGTGGGCATAACGCCAGTGCCCTGAGAGAATCGACAGCATCCACGTCCCAAGGATGTCGCGCCGGCTCGAGCCGTTGGGACTCTTGTAGTGAACCGGACAGTCCCCTACCCACTGATCGAATAAACCCGTGACCGTGAGAAACTCGATGAAAAACGCCATCTGCCCAAGCACCGTGGCCTGTGCCTTGTTGTCCCAACGAACTTTGAGCTGACCGCTTGCGCTCTGCAGCCCTAGCGCTTCCACCACCTCCCCACGTGCCACCAACGCCCGCGATTTCGCCTCACCCATCGGGTGACCTCCCAAATATAAATTACCGCCACACTATCACGAGCTTACACACTTCTCACCGGTTCAATCGCCGTTTCTAGGTTTATATGCGTTCGCTGCTCCGGGTTCGCCCCTCGCTCCGTATAAATCATCGATCCAACTGACGAATCCGGGATAAAACAAGACTCGGTGCACTTCTTCGACTCGCGCCTGCTTACCGGTTGCAGCAAAGAATTGCGTTGGTCGAATCCACATTCCAACGTCAGATGGGTGCGAGACGACTCTATGTAACTGTCTGGGACTGTGTTTTATCAAGTCTCCGTAATGCCATGGATCCGGGACCCGGCAATCTGCCCTCCCTGCATCACGAACTCTACGCGGCGAAGCACACCGATGTCTTCCAGCGGGTTTCCCGGAACCGCGATGAGATCCGCCACTTTTCCCGTTTCTACTGTGCCGACCTTTTGCTCGATACCCAAGATGGCCGCATTAGTTGCCGTGGCCGCAACGATGACATCGCATGCTTTCATGCCCCCTTCGACCATCAGCTCGAATTCCATAGCGTTTTCTCCGTGGGGAAAAAGCGGTGATCCCTCGAAGTCCGTCCCCATACCGATGGTAACCCCCATGCGCATGGCCAGGGCGAACGATTTCATGTGTGCTTCGACAACTTCCCTGGCTTTTCGGACCGCATAGGCCGGCGATCCGAGGCCTTCGCCCAAAGTTGCGATGCGATAGAAATAGGCCAGTGTCGGGACCAGTGCGGTATTGCGCTCCCGCATCAATTGGCACGCTTCTTCGTCCAGATAGATGCCGTGTTCGATCGAATCGACACCGGCTAGGATGCCGTTCTTGATCCCTTGCGTGGCTTGGGCGTGGGCCGCCACCCGCCGGCTCATACGGTGGGCCTCGTTGACGATTGCCTGAATCTCTTCCAATGTGTACGCGGTCTGCCCCGGATCGCTTCGCGGGGCATACACCCGCCCTGTAATAGAGACTTTGATTAAGTCCGCCCCCAGTCCGATGTGCTCTCTGACAACGCGCCGGCACTCGTCGACACCGTCCACTTCCTGGCGCAGTGGCGTGGTGTCCAGCGCCCATGTGACTTTCTGCACGCGTCCGGTCTGAGACAGCCCCCGATACGCGGTGAGGATTCTCGGACCAGGAATCTCTTTGGCGGTGATTGCGTCCCGCAGGTGAGGTCCCAGGCAGCCGCCGCAATCGCGCACGGTGGTGAATCCAGCCTGGAGCAATCTTCGGCAGTCCGCCGCAGCCCTCAGGGCCGCCAGTGGATGGGGCGTGATAAGAATGTCGTTGGGATTGGAGCTGCGCCAGCCCTTGAGGTGAACGTGCGCATCGATCAAGCCTGGAAGCAGAGTGCGCGCGCCCAGAGAGACCCGGCGAGCTCCCTCTGGGACCTTGATCCGCTCTGCCGGACCTGCAGCGCTGATGCGCTCTCCTTCGATCACCACTCGCGCGGGCTCCACCGGGGGACCCCCGCGCCCGTCAAGCAGGCGGTCGGCCTCTATGGCAATAATGTCATTCACGTTTGTAGCTCCTTAGGGAATAGAGCGCGCGGTTGCAATTGCCGACGCGGCAATCCGCATCAAGGTTTGGGATTCTTTTTGCCACGGGCCGCTTCGATGGCCCGTACAAACTGGAGGTCGAGAAAATCCTGCGGGCGGCTCTCTCGGGCCTTCGGAATACGGGGCGCCAGTTCGTCCAGGATGAGCTGCACGCCCTCGGTCGTCGGATAGGGAATGTCTTCAAAGTAATCCCGATAGAAACCGTATGTCTCCTCCAGGATCTGGCGGTCTTTGGTTCGCATGGCCCGACCGATCACGCCAAGAGTAAACTCACGGTCTTGTTTGAAGACGCGTACGGCCTCGACATAGGCTTCCATAAATGCGCTGACAACAGCAGGCTGGGTCTGGGCGAAACGCCGCAGGGTGACCAGAGCATTGGCTTGATACTTCGTCGTCCGGCTCAGGTCGACCAGCTCGCGGAAACCGAGCCGCTTAATCGCGATGGTGTGGTACGGTGGGCTTAGCATTGCCGCTTGAATCCCGCCCGCTTGCAACGCCGCTACGCTCTCCGGGTACCCGCCCGTCTGGATCATGGCGACATCCCGATCGGGTGCGATCCCGGCGCGCTGTAAGTAGCTGCGGGCCATGAAATCTGAGAGGGAGCCGAAACGGGTAATGCCTACGCGCTTACCGCGCAGCCCCTCCACGGCGGTGATATCGGGCGCAGCCACGAGCGACATGAGGACACTGTTGGAAATCCCGCCGACGATCACGCTGTCCGCGCCGGCCAAATTGGCTTGGATGGCAGTGGTTCCGGAGACGGAAACAAGCTCCACTTCCTGAGCGAGCAAAGCTTGCATGGTGCGCACACCGGCGACATAGATGAGGCTGACATCGAGACCATGGCGCTGGAAAATCGCGCGGTCACGGGCAACCCAGAGCACGGCGTTGGTCGCAGTGAGCGTGGAGTGGGCAACTCGAACCCGCTCGGCCGACGCAGCCATGCCCGGCAGAGCATGTAGCAGCGCGAGAATGGACAGCAGGGTAGTCGTCTTAGCGATTCCGGGGCACGGTAACCTCCGCAGTAAGCGCATGGGTCAATCCTCCGTATGCGGACCTAATACAGGATCGGGCCGCACCGGGTCAAGTCAAGATCTGGTGGAGTCATCCGCGACAGCGGAGTCGTGCCACACATTCCGGATAACCTCGTAGCTGAATACACGGCACCGATCGAAAATCATCAGATCATTCCCTGTCGAGATCATTGATAACCTCGATGCCGGTTTCGATCTCCTTGAATTTGCGGCGATTCACAGGGCTCGGCGCAGAGTTTTTGAAGGTGACGCTTTAGGAATGGCAACGCACCCACCGTTAGTTTATGATGAGGGAGAGACATGCCTCGAAACATTGTCATGCCCATAAGAAAGCGCTGTGCAGTATGGCCTACACACATAGGAATTTGACCTGCGGTGCAAGGTCGCCGTTTATAGCATATCGGGTTGGCATTGAACCTTTGCTTGCGGTTAATGGAGCCGAGTCAAAACGCCCATGTCAAAGTGCTTGGATGCGAAGCTCGGTCATAAACCCTGTCTTTATCCGTGCGGTGTTGAGCTTATTTCTGATGCTGGGCATGCCGATCGCGGGCTATTCGCATGAGGGTGAGCTCGACCGCTATGGGTGCCACCAGGATA
>JBFJTQ010000268.1:0-4977 GCA_041625275.1 Binatia bacterium
AGAGGAGAAGGCAGAGAAGAAAGCGAAAAAGGCCACCAAGAAGGCCAAAGCCAAGAAGGCTGAAAAAGCGGCAGAGAAGGCCGAAGAAAAGGCAGAGAAGAAGTAGACCTCACCAGTCTCGCTTCCATAAGAAGGACAACCCATACACGGGGTTGTCCTTCTCGTGTTTCTAGAGGTCTGTCCTCGTTTCAGTTCTCCCCTGTCAGCATTCTCTTGTTGATTGCTTGATTTGCCCCTCAGAGTTCTATAGAATTTTTTTCCTACGGGACCAAAGACGGTTAGCTTTGCGCTAACTTAGGTTAAGGAGGAGTGGAGATGGACCTGCCAAAATGCCAAAAATGCAACAGTGGGATTCTCATCCCCTTATCAGACTACGGGCAGGATGGTGCGGCGGTAATTTTCAAGGCCTGGGCCTGTACCAATCCTGAGTGCGGATTCTCGCTTCGCGTTGATAAGGGAGAGGTGACTTACGGCAAGAAGATTGAGCCTAAGCATTAATCAGCGTCTTTGACTGCCGACCTACGAAACAAGACTAGCTTCTGGTTGCTCATCACAAAAAAGAATCTGTTTGAGCTAGATCAACGATCAGGCCCACTCTAGTTAAACATCAGCCCCCCTCGCGGCATTGTAGCGGCCGAGCCGACAAGATTTGAACTCGAATTCCGCAGTAGAAGAGTTACTCGAGGAATCTGGGGGAAACCGTTCGACCAGGCTCACGACAGGCCCTTTTGTTGCGAAAGAAATGAGGCTCCACCTCTGAGCGGACGTCGACGGCCGGTGCATGGGGAGGCAATCTCCAAGCGCGGGCGATGGCTTGCCGAGTTGCAGCAGAGATTTTGAAACGGCACGCTTGGGTGTCTTTGCCACTCCAGGCTTTCCCCAGGCCCGGCCCATAGAGTGTCTGCAACTAAGGGAATCAGGTTGAAATCAGCCACTCGCCAACTAACCGGCATCTTAACCGGCACCATATCGCCTTATTCTACCGATGCTGAGGGCGACGGAGGTCATTTTTTACCGGCGAAGATGATTTCACAGGGCCCCCCCTGAGATTACTCGCCCATCTCCTCGGGCGGAACGAAACCGTGGCGGAGCGTGTTTTCGGATATCGTTCGGGGTTCCAAAAACTGTGGTAAGTAGTCCGGGCCCCCGGCTTTTGACCCGATGCCTGAGAGTTTGAGCCCCCCAAACGGCTGGCGCTCCACGATTGCGCCGGTGATTCCGCGGTTGATGTAGAGATTGCCTACCCGAAGCTCTTTTCGTGCCTTTTCGATGTTGGCCGGGGAGCGGGAAAACAAACCGCCGGTAAGCGCGTAAGAAGAATTATTGGCGATTTCCAGTGCATGACTAAAATCTCGCGCTTTGATGACCGACACCACCGGACCGAAGATTTCCTCTTGTGCCAGCCGGTGGTTGGGGTCGACGGCGCTGAATACTGCCGGCCCTATAAAAAAACCTTCCTTGGGTGCTTCCCTCTCTATAGTGCAAATTCCTTCGCGCTTGCCGAGATCGATGTAACCGGCGATTTTTGAATGCGCGGCCGCATCGATGACCGGCCCGATGAAGTTTCGCGGATCCTCCGGCGGGCCGATCTTCAAGCTCCGTACGGCTTCCACCAAGCGATCCAGGATGACATCGTGGATCTCTGCCAAGAAAATTAAGCGCGATGCGGCCGAGCATTTCTGTCCCTGGTAACCAAACGCCGATTCAACGATAGTCACCAGCGCTTCATCGATATCAGCATCGGCATCGACGATAATGGCGTTTTTTCCACCCATTTCGCATATGACCCGTTTGACATGATCCTGCCCGGGTTGATGGTCATACGCTGACCGCAGTATTTCCAAGCCGACATCCCGCGACCCCGTAAAGGCAATCAGATGCACCGCAGGATGGCGCACGAGATAGGCCCCTAACTCTCCGCCGCCTTGTAATAGCTGGCACGCCACGGGCGGCAAACCGGCAGCACGCAAGATTTCGCATAGCAGGGCGCCCATGACCGGCGACTGCTCCGCCGGTTTCATGACAACGCAGTTTCCGGCCACCAAGCCGGCCGCCGACATTCCTGTGAGAATGGCCAGCGGAAAATTCCACGGAGCAATCACTGCGGCAATACCGCGGGGCTTATAAAAGTTAACGTTGCTCTCCCCGGGAAGCTGTTGCGTTACGCGGGGTTCGCCGAGGCGCAGCATCTCCCGGCCGTAATACTCCAGGTAATCGATGGCTTCGGCCACGTCCCCGTCCGCTTCGCGCCAGCCCTTTCCCACTTCAAAAAGTTCCCAAGCCGCCAACTCGAAGCGGCGTTCTCTCATGATCTCGGCGGCGCAGAAAAGGATTTCCGCGCGCTCCCTTACCGGCGTTTTGCTCCAGTCGGGAAAAAATTTTTCCGCCTGCTCGAGTGCCCGCTCTGCCTCCCGCCGGCCGGCAACAGGGACTCGACCGATGACGACCTTTGGCGCAGCGGGGTTCACGGATTCGAGCCACTTATCCGTTTTAACGTCGCCCCCGTCGATCCACAGCGGGTAATCACGACCGAATTGAGTCCTGACCTCATTGAGCGTGTCGGCGAAGTTTTGCCGGTTTTCTTCGCGAGAGAAATCCAGCAGCGGCTCGTTGCGAAAGGGCGAAATGGTCTCGGCGGTCATCCCTTTTTCCGGAATAGAGGCGCGCGCTCTCGCGGCATCCTGCGGCATCGGCGCCTGAATCAGTTTGTCAATTTCTTCCTCTTCGGCGTACGTCTGGCGCAAGAATGAGGTGTTGGACGTATTCTCCATGAGCCGGCGAATCAAATAGGCCATTCCCGGAAGCAGCTTGCCCACCGGAAGGTAAATCCGAACGCGCTGGCCGTTTTCAATGACGGCCCGCCGGATCGGCTCACCCATCCCCAAGAGCATTTGAATTTCGTAGCCGTTCACGGGCACACCGAGCCGCTGGGCGGTCACGATCGCGTAGGCCAGGCTACGAATGTTGTGGCTCCCAAACGCGGTGTCCACGATGTCGAAATTCTCCAGCAAAATCCCCGCGAGTCGCTCGAATTTCGCGTCGGTTTCGGCTTTGTCCAAGAACACCGGAATTGGCCAACCTTTCTGCCTGGCCCACGCGATTTCGCTATCCCAATAGGCGCCTTTAACCAGGCGCACCCCGATGCGCCGCCCCCGCCTCCGTGCCCAGTCGATGAGATCGATCAAGTCCCGTTCCGCCTCGTGGTGATAGGCCTGCATGGCAATGGCAACATTGGGCTCGGAGGCGAATTCGTTTTCTTCGAGGAGTCCGCGAAAAATGGCGATAGTTAGATCTTTAAACGCGAACTGCTCCATGTCGATGGTCAATGCCGCCCCGAGGCGCGCCGCCGCCCGAAAGAGGGGTCGGAGCCGCTCACGGGCAACTTGCTCGCTATCCGGGTCCAGCGGATCAAAGCGCGCGCACAGGGATGACACTTTCACGGACAGATTGACTCTGGGCAAAGCACCAGCCGGACTCTCATCGATCTGCGGGACGGATGGCCACGCCGCGCAGACCGAAGGCAGTTTCTCGATCAGTTCGAGGTAGCGCTGCTGCATCGCTTGAGCTTCCTTGTCGCTCACCGACGCTTCGCCGACTACATCCAGGGTAAAAGCCGCAGGTTCCCGTCTGAGCGCTTCGAGGACCTTTTTGAGAGCCTCTGTTTCGTCTTCAACGATGAACCTCCGTGCCAGGCGCACCACGTTCTGGCGCGCCACCGGAGCCACCAACCACCCCGCGTGCAATGCCTGGGCGAAAAACGCCAATCTGCCGAAGGCGTGATCGACTTTGGCGAAATACTCTTCCAGATGACGGCCGATATCCGCGGCCGAGCTCAGCGTCGGCAGGACATCGACGAAGCGAAAAAGGGCGGCCCGAAGGAATTCGTCGTCCAGCGACCACTCGATCATCTTTCCCAGCCAATCCTGGGACTCGAAGATGGAGGGTTTGTGCTGTGCCGCCTCGCGGAATAGCGACCGTGCTAACTCCTGGACGTCTTGCTCAAGATTTTCCGTAACCTGCGCCATCGTCATCCTCTGTTCAGTTGTATTATATTACGAACGAGACTACTCCCCAACAATTCTCGGGCAGCTCGACCACGCGATATCGAAGGCGCCCCGATGTTTCGCGAGCGGCGCTCCTGCGTCAAGCTAGACCTTTTCCGTGGGACCGGATGGGGAGTCACTGACAACGACTTTTCCTGGCTGCGGATAAGTGTCCGTCAGACCGGAATCGGGGGATGCTTTAACTTCAGCGGAAGAGAACCTTGGCCAGCTCCGAGCGGTACTTCTCGGTGAGGGGGTGCTCCGATCCCAATACTTCAAAGATCTGGACCATAGCTTTGCGCGCGCCGTCATCGCGAAATTCCCTGTCGATCTTGACGATATTGAGAAACTCCGCCAGAGCTTCCTCGTAGTTCTCTTTCCCCGCCAGGGCTTGCGCCAGCTTGAACCGGGTTTCCATGTCGTCCGGATTGGCTTCGAGGGATTTTCTAAGTGACTTCTCGTCTTGATCGCCCCCTTGTTGCAATTGCAGCAGGGCGATGAGTCGGTCGGCTTCCTTTCGTTCCTCAGAGGAGAGCGAGACTTTTTCCAAACACTCCAGGGCCGCTGCTCGATCGCCTTCGTTCATGAGCAACTGGCCTAATCCGAGTAGCGCCTTTGAATGATTGGGTTCCTTGTCCAGGATGTTTTGATAAAGCGCCTTCGCCTCCGCGACCTTGCCCTCGCTCTCCAGGTTGGCCGCTGCGCTTGCCTGCTTGTCGGACACAGAGGGAAGAAATCTTGAGAGCGCCTCACGAACCATCGGTTCGGGCACGGCGCCTGTAAACTCCCCCGCGATCTGGCCGTTTTGGATAAATTTGACTGCCGGTATTCCCTGGACACCGAACGCGGCCGCGAGTGAGGGATTATCGTCGACGTTCACCTTGGCAAGAACAAAATCCCCGGCGTGCTCACTGCACAGCTCTTCCAGTATTGG
>JBFJTQ010000269.1:0-4976 GCA_041625275.1 Binatia bacterium
AAGAGGCGCCCTACGGCCGCGGCAGGTGAAAGAGGTAGCAATGTATTTCTGTCTCCATGGCGCAGGAAATAAACGCGGCTGAGCGTTGCTTTCGATGGATCGGCCAGCCGTCCCTCGCCGTGCCAGGGAGTCCCGTACATCAAGAACCTTCCGCCCACATGGCGCAGCACGATGCGGTCATCGCTGAGAATCTTTACGTGCTTTTCTTCGTGCCAGAGCCTCGCCATGGTGGTCTTCCCCGCTCCCGACTGGCCGACGAATAGATGCCCGTTGCCCAACCTATCGACGACGCCGCAGGCGTGAACTTCGGCGCCTCTCCCATCGGCCAACAAATGCATCAGCAGCAGCTCATCTAACGGATACTCCAACGCATATGGCATATGGCCGGACGCGAAATAGGGTCGGTGGAGGGTGATTTCGCCGGAGGTAAAGTCTGCACTGAAGCGGCCTTCTTTATAAGGTATCGAGCCTAACAGCGAGGAGAACAATAAAAAACGGTAGCTGCCATTATCGGCATAGAGCTGCCAGACCCCGCCGGAATCAAAAATCATCTCACCGGGTTTCTCGTCTGTGGAGAGATCTCCCAGGAGCGCGCGAATACGCACTTCGGGGTTGGTCCTCCGGACAAAAAATTTTTCCACCGACCCGACAGCTTGCAGCGTTAGACCTGCATCTTCTGTGGCCAGGCCTATGGTGATATCGGCAAGGCTGATTGAGAGCTCGTGCACAAATCAGAGAAGGCTTTTGTCGGCGAAATTTCTATTCTTCACCGACAGTCACTAGAACAAAGTTCGGAGGAAACGGATCGAAAAGTTCACCAACGTTGATTAGGCAGCCGCGCCTTTTGCGGATCTATTCGGATTCGGGGACCTGGCTTCAAGACCCCTGGGAACTACAAGGACCTGCGGGGCTGCAGTTTCCCACCCCCGCCGGACCAGAAGTGCCGGAGATCTTGCACGCTCCCAGCACAGCTTCCTCGGGCCGCAGTTGAATGCGCAGCAACAAGGGCTTGAGATAGGGCTTCTTTCTTCGCTTCGCGTCCTGTTCTTTCATTTCATCCCCACAAATTCATTCTTGCGGAAACACCGGATGAGAGTTGGCTCCTGCACCCGGATGTAGACAGGAATTACCGGTGAAACGCCTCCAGCCCGCATGAGGAACATCCGCCGCTGGAGCAAGTCACTCTCGAGGCGCCCCTGTCTTCGTTCGAGCGCCGTAAAAGACCGTCACTATTGTCGGAGACAAACTCTCTTGATTTCACGTTGCTGCCTTGCCTCAGAGCGGCGAGTGACCGCATTAAATCTTCATAGCCGGCGCCGCCTTCGCAGTACTCGCACTCCCCGTGAGGCGGCACGGCAATCTCCATGGCATGGCTCCGCAGATGAGCCACGTGACAGAGAAAGTCCACCGGGCTCTCGGGATCCCCGTGTTCCAGCTCTCCGTTGGCGGGACACATGCCGCACATGGCCTTGATCTGACACTCGCAACACTTGGTGAGCCGCGATATCTTTTTGCGCCGCACTTTGGCGAGAAAATTATCCCAGCCCTCCCGAAAACTCCCTCTGCGCCAATCATAGGTGTCGAAATGAGACAGCACGCAAATGCTCATCTTGCCGTAGGGATCGATGGCGAATGAATTCACGCCGCCGCCGCAGTGGTAGATTTGATGGCTCTCCCCGGGCGTGTGGACCGCGCCGTTAAAACGCCTTGCGAATTTCTGCCATTCAGCCACGCGGTTGGGATCCTGCAAGTCGAGTTCAACAACCTCCTCAGGTTTGAGGCGCACGCTCAAGGGACTCTGGGAGCAGTCGATTCGAGGGTTCATCATGGCGTCGAACTTGAACTCCAGGCCCAGCTCTTCCTCCGCAAACTTCTTCATGTCCCACACTTCGTGGCGATTGATCGTCACGGCTACCGTCTTGAGCTTGAGCGGCAGTCCTCTCTCCGTGAGCAGGCGGATGCCGCGCATGCACTGCTCATAGGAGCCGGGAATCTCCGTCAAGCGCTCATACGTCTCCCTGGTCCGGCCATAGAGGGTGATTTCGATAGAGAACGGCCGCCACTCGGCCAGGTGGTCTGCAACCCGTGGCGTGATTAGCGTGCCGTTCGTGAAAAGGGTGACGAGCAGACCCTGTTGCTTCGCGTAACCGTAGATCTCAAGGAAATCTTTGCGCGCAAAGATTTCCCCTCCTGTGTAGAGAAGCCACAGGCAGCCCGCGTCGGCGATCTCGTCGAGCAAACGGCAGTGCTCCTCGAAGCTCAGCTCGCCACGGCGGGCTTCACGATCTGCCATCGGGAGGTTGTTGTAACAGTGGGCGCAGCTCAGAGGACAGCGACGGGTCACCTCGATGGTCCCGTTAAGCGGAACTCGTTGGCCGCCTGCCCTGCGATGAAGGTCGAGGCTGAATTCACCGTAGCTCTGCGTTTGCACTCAAATCCCGCCTTTCGACGTCACACTTAACCTAAGGATCGAGAACAGCAGGATAGCGATCTTCGATCCTCTATCGTCTATCTTCGACCATTTTGATGAGCCCGGCCGTTTCCAAAGACAGCAAAAACTCACGCGCATCTTTCGTTGCCTCTTCGCATCCGATGTCATAGTTTTCGCAGATCGCTTCGACAATCTCTTCAAAGCTCGTCCGCCCATCGATGAGCTTCCAGATCAGGCTGCCGACCTCGTCCATCGAATAGATCGACTCAAGATCGACGACATGAGATCGCACTGGAACAACAATGGTCTCGCTGGCAATTTGCCGCGTCACAAGACCGCTCTCTTTCGTGTAGCAATCTGTCAAGTCTAACTCGCGAGGGGTCCGGCTCTCTCTCGCGTGTCGGCACCCGGACCAGTTATTGTGTCATGAACACACACCGCGGCCAAAACCGACGATCGCGACTGATCGCGCCACACGAGCGCTACGCTTCTCGAGCAGGGCTTTGATGATAGTACTCGTAGTAATGGCGGTAATAGGTTGCGTAATCGCCGTGGCGGATATCGACCTGATTCAAAACGATGCCGAGAATCTTGGCGTGCGCGCTCCTCAGCCGCGCGCAGGCTTTCTTAACCATCGGCTTCGCCGTCTTGCCGTTGACGACTAGAAGCACGCCCTCAACCATGGTTGACACCAGGACGGCGTCACTGACCGCCATGACCGGAGAGGAGTCGATGAAAATGAATTCGAACTGCTCCCGCAGTTGTTCAAGCGTCTCGTGCATCTTGCGCGAGCCCAAGAGCTCCGCCGGATTGGGCGCCGTTGCGCCGCTGCTGAGCAAAAAGAGATTTTCGATCGCGGTGGATTGGATGGCTTTCTGTGATCCTATTTGTCCCGCCAGCACCTCGGCGAGGCCAACCTCATTGTCCACTTTCAGCAGTTTGTGGCAACGCGGGCGACGAAGATCGGCGTCGATCACCAGAACCCTGACACCCATCTGGGCAAAGACAATAGCCGAGTTGATGAGCGATGTCGTCTTTCCTTCGCCGCGTGTCGCACTTGTCATCAGCACCACATGAGGCGGCGCGCCCGCATGAGACAGCAGGAGCGATGAGCGCAGGGTGCGGTAGGCTTCCGCGATCAGCGACAAGGGATGGTGGGCGTGCACCAGATGCCTGTCCGCGTCATCGGACGCGGCGGACGGCAACCCCGATTTTGCCGCGCCTACGAGCCTCGTCATATAACCGTAACCCGATCCGTTTATGCGCGCGAAATCGGGCACAACGGCGAGGTTGGGAAGATGGCTGTAGCGCTCTGCCTCTTCCGGACTCTTGAACGTGTTATCCAGCTGCTCGAGCAACAAGGCGAGACCGATTCCGGCGGCAAGACCCATGAGCAGGCCGAGGAGCAAGCTTCTTCTCGTGTTTGGATAAGAGGGCCCGGCCGGAGGCTGGGCCTTGCCCATTACATAAACATTGGAGGTGCGAAGCTCCGCGGCGACACCCATTTCTTTCATACGCTGAAGCACGCTGTCGTAGAGCTGGCGATTCGTGTCCACTTCGCGGGCTAAGATGGCATACTGAACCCCGGAGTCTTTCAGGCGCAGAATGATTTGCTTCTGCTCTTCCATCCTCGCTCGCAGCTCATTCTCCTTGGCCTTGGCCGCGGCGTAGGCTGATTCAACGCCCTTCAGCTCGTTCTGGATTTCACCACGCAGATTGCGGCGGCTCTCTTCAATCCGGGCTTTCAAGTTATCCAGTGGGGGATATCCCGGCTTGAACTCTTTGGACAGCGAAGCGTATTCGGTTTCGAGCTTGCCGAGGTCGCTCTTGAGGCTGTGTATGACGGGGCTGTTGAGCGAAGCGGAAAGCGCGTCATACTGGCCGGCCCGAATCGCCCGCACCTGGGCTTCGAGGGCGACGCGCTCAGTCTCGGCGGTTGTCAGGGATTTGTTCAAATCGAACAACCGGTCAATGACGACGTTCTGCTTGTCATCCAGGGAAATGATTCCCTTGTCCCGGCGGTAAGCGTTTAACGCAGCCTCGGATTGTTCCACGCGCTCCTTCAACTCCAGAAGCTTTTGCTCGAGGAATTCCGTCGCCTCTTCGTTGGTTCGAGACCGAAGGTCAATACCATAACGCGCGTAAGCAAAGGCATGGGCATTAGCCAGGCTGGCGGAAACGTCACGGTTCGGGGTGGTAAACATAATTTCGACCAGGCCGGTGCCGCTGACGGGCCTGATTCCCAACATCGAAAGGTATCCACCGACGATCGCCGGGCTTGCAGTTGCCGAAACGGCCTGATTTCGCTTCGGGACCGCGGACTCTCCTGGCTCGCGTCGATAAAGTCCGCCAAGCCATTCTCGCAACGGCACCCATAGAAGGGCCAGGAGGCCGGGCCTTTTTGCATTCTTGTCACCGCCGAATAGGGGATGGCTCTGCAGCGCCTCGTCGCGGATGACCCGCTCGGCAAGAGCAGGACTCTTAAGGATCTCGTATTGGGTCTTGTAAAACTCATTATTGTAATCGTACTCGAATACCTCGGAAC
>JBFJTQ010000270.1:0-4966 GCA_041625275.1 Binatia bacterium
CAAGAGGCTGGCTCTCGGCGGAGCCTCCGTGGCCGTCAACTACTTTCAAAACCGGCAGAAGGCCGAGGAGGTTCTGCAGGAGATAGAGAAAGCCGATGGTCGGGCCATGATCTTTCAGGCCGACGTGACACAGAAAGACCAAGTAGACACCATGGTCGAGGCAATTAGCGAAAAGTTCGGAATGGTCGACGTTCTGGTGAATAATGCCTATTTTCCATTTGAGGTGGGAGCCCTTCACGAGTTGGCCTGGCCAAATTTACACCGCGCCATCGAGCATGAGCTTGCCGCTTTCCATAACTGCGTCAAGGCCGTTTTGACTGGGATGATACAAAAAAAATCCGGCAAAATCATTGTCGTCAGTACCCGCTTAGCCCAGCAGCCGCTGCCGCGAATGGGAGCCTATGCGGCGGCGAAATCGGCTTTGGAATCGATGGCAAACACGATGGCGATCGAGTTGGGTACGCTAGGAATCACGGTCAATGTCGCCACGCCGGCTTTTACGCTGACCGACGCCTCCATGATTATGCCGGAGCAATTCAGGGAACGTGTGCGGGAAAGCAGACCTCTAAAGAAACACCTGTATCCAGAGGATGTTGCAGGTACCATTGCGTTCCTGGCCAGCGAGGAATCCAATATGATGACTGGCAGCCACATTCTCATCACTGGCGGAAGCCATCTCCAGCTGTGAAAATTTTTAGACGCCGAATCTACGTCCAAAAGCTTTCAGTCGATGTCCACGGGTCTGCGTTTCGCGCGAAATCAAATTTGACCCTTGGACCATTCATCCGGGATTGATTCTAACGGTTTCATGCTCACCCTCGAACAGATTATTGTAAAGCTGAAAGAGATTGTCGGCCCCCGATTTGTCTCCACCGACCCCATTGACAAGATCAATTACCAGCACACTCTTGCCTACGGTGCCTATCGCGCTCTGCCCGACGTGATCGTGCGGGTAGAGTCCGACGCGTTTGGCAAACATCACGTGGCGAAGATCCTAAAGTTTGCCAACGAACACAAGGTTCCAATTGTTGCCAAAGGCGGTGTGGGCATGGGGATCAGCTCGCCGCTCAAAGGTGGCATTCTCCTTGACATGCTTGGCATGGACAAAATACTGGAAGTCAATTCCACGCTCCAGTATGTCATCGCCGAGGGGGGGGCGAGTGTCTACGCAATTCATCACGCCCTCAGGCCCCGTGGACTCATACTGCCCAACTTCGGAACCTACGGTCCCGCCGTGGTCATCGGCGCCATGGTGAATAAAGGCGGCATCGGTTATGGCATGACGCGCTACGGTTGGATCGCCGACATGGTGCTGGGTTTGGAGGTCATTCTTGCCAACGGGGAAACTATTCGCCTCGGCGCCCTCGCCAACCAGGGAACGGCGTTCGGTCCTTTTCAAAAATGGATTCACCTGCCCGATTTATTAGGGCTTTTCACCCTGGCGGCGGGCTCCTTGGGCATCGTCAGCAAAGTCTGTTTGCGCGTCATCGAAGGACGGCGAGAATGGTTGCATGATTTCTGTTTCGCTTTCCGCCGCGATGAGCTCTCACGTGCGCAAAATGCCATGTTGCAACTGGTCAAGAATGATGTGGTTCACGACATCCATTTCACGGACCGCTGGCAGTATCACTGGCCCCTGGAAGAGGGCCTTTATGACAAAAGCCGGGTGCCGGACGACGCTTGGTTCTTCTTGAAAACGGTGATTATGGCCCGTGATTCTGAGGAGCTGGCCTACAAGGAAAAGCGGATGCGGCGCATTTACCAAGAGGCCGGCGCTGTCGAAGTCAGAGAGATCGCAGAGAAATCGATGGGAGCCAAAGCTCAAGAGCACGGACTTCACGGGTGGCCGGATTACCACATCATGGGACCCGATGGTTGGTGCGGTGCGGTCGTGCGTCATACGGGAATGTTTGCCGTGACATCCAAGATGTATCCGCTGACGTTCTTGCAGGAGATGTACGACCTCGACGAGGCGGCAAAACGAGAGTGCGGCCTCTGGGATGCAGCGCATGCACCACAACACGACAGTTACGTTACCCGCGACCTGGGCATCAAGGAAGAGTATTTTGTGTTTTACAATCCCTACGATGAGACGGATGTCGAGAAATTGCGCAAGTGGATGGGAATGGTGCAAGCATTCAGCAATCAACGGGGGGTGGTGTGGACGGCTCCGACGCTGAGTACGAAGGGGCCCTACCCGTACCAGCGGCTCGGCTCTCTATACGATCTGGTCAAGGGAATCAAGCAACTCGTGGATCCGAACAACATCTTGAACCCAGGCGCACTCTGTTAGTCGGAAAAGGAGAACTCGATGTCGGACCTAGGAAGAAAAGACTACTTTGGCAAGAAACTCTTGCCCGCAGAGGCCGAAGCGGTCGTTAGGGAATTGAAAAATAACTTGCTCCGCCTGGCGGATCGCTGGCTTTTCAAGGGGCGATTCCACACAGACCTGGCCAGGGGAACTTTGCCCATGGAAGGGATCAAGGTCTTTTGGCAGAACTGGTATGGGTTTGTCGCCGAAATCAACAATTTCCACGGGGTCGCGTATCAGCGCCATCTTCCGTTTTTCAAACACCATCCTGAGCTGCAGAAGCATTTTGCCAACCATGTGGCGGACGAAATGATTCATCCATCGCCTCCTGGCCATATTCGGATCGTTCTGGACCAGGGGAAACACTTCGGTCTTGACGAAAAGGACATGATCGAATACGAAATGTTGCCGGAGTGCCGCGCCTTTTTGGAATACTATCGCGGAGTCCTTTACGAGGGTACCATGGCAGAGTGGTGGGCTTCCTTTTGCGTGGAAGAGGCGGTCGGGCACTGGGCCAAGTTTTTTGGTGATGCGCTACGGCAGGTTTACAAGATACCGGAAGAAAAAATCGTATACTTCCGAGTCCACGCCGAGGCCGACCTGGAAGAGCATGCGGACGGCGTGATGGCCCATGCGGATCTCGACTGGATGGTGCTTAGAAAAATGCTCGAAGAGGGGCGGGTTGATACCCGGCCCGGCTTCAGTCTCGACTATTGTATCCGTACGGGCACGGCTTATTTCGCTTGGTTTTTTGAAGGGGTTTATCAATACATCAAGAAGGAAGGTCTTTACGCGGCATGACCCATCCCACGTCCACCCAGAGCGCTGAGAGCCTCTCGCCTCATCCGTTGATGCGCCTGTTAGGCGATTTTGCCAACAGCCAGATTCTAGACGCGTCTCTCGAGTACGATTTTTTTACTCTCGTTCACGAGGGTCATCACACCGCAGAGGAGGTGGCGCGGCGCGCCGGCACGGATCCGCGAGCCACAAGAATCGTGCTCGATGGACTGCTGGCTTTGGCGCTCATTGAGAAGCGCAGCGGGCGTTACTATCTTGCACCGATAAGCGAAGCCTTCCTGGTCCGCGGCAAACCTTCATACATGGGAGACTTTCGCCATGTGGCACTCGCGTTATGGAACGGCATGGCGCATCTTAAGGACTCTCTCAAAACCGGCAAGCCGTTCAGCAGGCTGGATACGGGGAACGCCCTGTCCGTTTGGGAAAAACTCGTTCTCGGTATAATCGTGATCGCCGAACCTGCGGCCAAGGCCCTGTGCGATGCGCTTGGGATCGGTACGGAACGGAAGGGAATTCGAGTCCTTGATATCGCAGGCGGTTCGAGCATCTTCGGCATGACAATTCTTTCCCGCGACCCGGCGGCACAGGTAACGCAACTCGACTGGCCCAACGTCAATGCAGTCGCCAAAAAACTCAATCAAGAGCGCGGCCTCGACGGCAAGATTCGCTTTGTCGACGGGGAGCATCGCTCGGCGCAGATCGAATCCGATTACTACGATCTGGTGATCGCCAGCAATTTCTGCCGTTTCGAGTCGCCCAAAGGCAATCAAGAGCTGTTTGCCAAAGCCTGCCGCGCGCTAAAGCCAGGGGGGCACTTTGTGGTCAACGATTTCCTGCCCAACGAAGAGCGGACAGAGCCGACGTTCGTCTTGCGCTTTTCGGTTTACACGTTAACGCATACTCCAGAGGGAGAATGCTGGACGTTACGGCAATATTCCGACTGGCTCCGGGCAGCGGGCTTTACAACGATCGAAACTCGCGGCGATATTCCCAAGACCTTGCCGGGGACAACACTGATCATCGCGGCGAAGAACTATCCCTAGTCCGATAATGAGTTGGACCCGGTCACGCCCGCATGTCCTTCCGCCTTGGGGAATTGGACTGAGCCTTGATATGCCGGCCGAAAGCAAAGCGTCCGGAGCCGGGCAGAGTCCTTTAATACGATTCCTGCCCGGTGAGAGTTACTCCCCGGTGGACAACACAACTTCGTTGGCATTTTCAACAAGTTATCCAACAGGGACTGTGTGGGTGTGCCTCAGGTGGAATTACCGTCAAGCGGGTGGTAGACTTCGTTTCGTGTTTCGGTGCTTTCCATTGTCGCGCTTGACTACCTGCCGCTTCCTGCAATAAATCCCTACCTAGGGACGTTCGAATGCAATACCTAGCCATCTGCGAAGACGATCTCTTGTTCCATTTCATGCGCAACGTTGCCGCCAAGCAGGCGGAGGTCTTGTTTCTTGTCCAGCATGCGGATGCGGCCAAACAAATCAAGCGGCAGGGGGGCAACGTTCGCCAGGGCGATCTTGTCAAGGGAGAGACCTACAAGAAAATTAAGCTGCATCATATGGATCAAGCGATTATCTTTACGCGGGACAGGGCGTTTCAGGACGAGATTTACCGCCTCTTGAGAAGTCTAGATAAGAGCCTATGCATTCTCGCGCTTGTGCCGGACAAGAACGGCGCCAAGGCACCGGACGACCCTCTTTTCAAACAGCTTCAGTTGCCTGATATCTTCGAGGAGTTTTGCGCCACGAGGTTGCTCGATACCTTGAACCGCAAGAAGGTGGAAAGGATCCGTTCGCTTTTTGGAGGGAAGAACAAGATTTACATTCTGCTCCAGCACGACCCTGATCCGGA
>JBFJTQ010000271.1:0-4955 GCA_041625275.1 Binatia bacterium
GGAAACCTCCCGCTGTCTACTGCTAAAAAAGGGTGCTTTGCCGGCGAGACGCGCAGGGATTACGAGTTCGGCTTCCGAGCTTCCCGTCTTCGTTTCTAGAATTTGTTTGCTTTTTCCGCGTGCCTTGCGGTAGTTGTGCGTGCAAAAGGGCTCCTTCAGTAACATTAATAGAGGATCGAATGATGGCAACACTTAGAATGCTCGACCCAAGGGCGTCCGTGAATCCTGAAGAGCGCTCCGTGGTTCCAGGTTTGGCAACGCTCGAAGGTAAAGTGATCGGAATTATAGACAACGGGCAATCCAATTCGACGGCGATGTTTCAGGAGTTGGCAGCACTGCTGCAGAAAAAATTTCGACCCCGCGAAGTGATCTTCAAAACCAAGCCCACTCATATGCAGGGGGCGCCAGAGGCGATGATGGAAGAGATGGTCAGCCGGTGCGATGCCGTCATCACCGGTTTGGGCGCCTGAGGGTCGTGCACATCGTGGAGTGTCCACGACGCGATCGAACTGCAAAAGCGCGACAAGCCGACGGTCACATTGTGCCAGTCGATCTTTATGGAACTGGGAAGGACCGAGGCGAGGTTCTTTGGTAGCCCGCAGTTGCCGCTGGTCGAGATTCCACATCATCCAAGCGGTGGGGCGAGAGCAGGGGAGCATCGCGCCGATGCCGAAGGGGCCATCGACCGGGTCAATCAACTGCTTACGAGCGGCAAAGCGCCGGCATAGGAAATAATGAACCCGTTAAGAAAGCGGCGGGTCCGGGCGGAAGATCGTCGCGCGCATCGTTGCCAAAGCGTCGCGAGTGTCGGGAGAATCCATCCGTGGCAAATTTGAAATCCAATATCATCGAAGTTGAAGATAGTCTGGAAGCGGCCAATGACTGGTTTTGCCAGGAAAAGCTTAGCGACGGGCTGCCCATCGTTCCGCCGACTCCGGAGCGCGTCGAGAGGATGCTTGTTGGTACCAATCGCGATGCGCAAGAAGTGATCGGGATGATCCCGCCGAAATGGGCTCCCGCGAGCATCGAGAAAATCGCGATCAATGCCGTCATGGCGGGCTGCTTGCCGGAGTACTTGCCCGTTGTGATCGCCGCTGTGGAGGCGGTTTGCGAGCCGCGCTTTAATCTTTACGGTGTGCAGGCGACGACGGGCTATGCCGGGCCGGCACTGCTGGTAAATGGGCCGCTCAGAAAGACCCTCGAAATCAACTGCGATGCCGGGGTTTTCGGCCCGGGCTTTCGCGCCAACGCGACGATCGGTCGCGCTATGCGTCTCATTCTTATCACCGTCGGCGGCGGATTTCCCGGCGACACCGATCGCTCAACGTTCGGCTGGCCTGGCAAGTACACCATGTGCTTTGGCGAAAACCAGGAAAAAAGCCCCTGGGAGCCCTATCACGTGGAGATGGGGTTCAAAGCGGAAGAAAGCACGGTGACCGTATTCGGCATCAACGGTTTTCTGCCGATCCATACGGCTGGAAACCGCGGCGATCAGGCTCTCTCTTCGCTGGCGGAAGTCATCAAGATGCATCACGGCGTCAGTCATCTTGACGTCGGCAGCTTTGGCGGAGGAACGCCGCTGATCGCTCTCGGTGTTGAAGACGCCGAGATCATGGCGCGCGACGGCATCACCAAAGAGCAGGTCAAACAGTATCTCTGGGAACATGCTTCGCTTCGGTTTGCCGAAATACCGGCTCGCCGCAAGGGGCATAAATCTGACGACGAATTGCTCAGAGAGTCTCCCAATGTGACTGCTGACGGTGTCGTGCATCTAGCTACGAAGCCCGAGGATATCATGGTAGTCGTCCTGGGCGGGAAGCATCGACACTCGGTATTTTTGCCCATGTGGACAGGGCGCAACACGCTGTCAGTCATTAAACGAATTCGCTAAGCCCTTCACGGGAGGTCGGCCTGTGAAAACGCGGCTTGGAAAGCTCCGGGGTGGGGGGTGGAACGCTGTCCGTGAAAAGGCGGAGAAACACTTTTGCGTTTAACAACAAGGGATGAAGCGAACGATAGCGGAGGTATTCAGAGATGAGATTGCTTCCTGCGATCTTGTTGGCGGCTTTCGCACTGTGCTCTGTGCAACAATCGGAAGCTTTTGGGGCGGAGAGGATTCGTATCGGCCTGAGCTCGATCAGCGCGATTCACGGCGCGACCTGGGTCGCCGAGCAGAAGGGCTTCTACCGCAAGCACGGCCTCGATGCCGAGGTCATCGTAACCGGGCAAGGAGGAACCGCTGGTGTCAGCGCGTTGATTGCGGGAGATATCCAATTTTCAAGCAATGCCGGCGACGCGATTATCAATGCCAATTTGCGCGGCGCCGACACCATGATCATTGCTTCCTTGATCAACAAAGGGCTGCAAAGAGTCATGGCGAGGTCCGATATCAAGTCCCCAGCGGATCTGAAGGGTAAGAAGGTCGGGGTGACACGCTTTGGAGCCGTATCCCACCTCGTTCTGCAGTTGATGTTACAGCGTTGGGGCATGGACCCGAACGACATTCAGGTGCTTCAGGTGGGCTCATCGCCCGCCATGATCGCCAGCCTGGATAAGGGGGGAATCGATGCGGCGGTTCTGACGGTGCCGTCGGTTTTCGTGGCGGAGGACCGGGGCTACCGCGTCCTGGCCGATCTCGCGGAGACCGATATCTCCTACCTGCATTCCATGATCAATACGACTCGCAGCTACTTGCGCGCTAACCGGGACCGTGTGCTGCGCTACCTCAAGGCTTACGTGGAAGGCATCGCGTATTTTAAACAGAACAAGAAAGAAAGCCTGGAGATCGTCAGGAAGAAACTTCGGATCGATGCGGGCGGCGAGCGTCAACTGGAAAGGTCCTATGATCTCTTGGCGAGCAAATTTTACGACAGCGTGCCCTACCCGTCGATGAAAGGCGTTCAGACGGTGCTGAGTTTTCTGGAGAAGGAAAACCCGAAGGCCAAAGGTGCGGATCCAACGTCTCTTGTGGATGACAGTCTCATCAGAGAAATCGATGCGAGCGGATTTATAAAATCGCTTTACCCGAAGTAACCTGTTGTGCCTATTGACAGGATGTTGTGAGTTCTAGTATTGCTCAAGCGCGAAAGAACTGAGTCAAGAAATTAAGGAGAAGTAAGACGGAAGCGGTTTACCAAAGATTGTTTGTCCGGCCTTTCTGATGCGAAAGGGAGGAGTCCCATGAAAACAGGTCGATGGATAACAGCTATGTTCGGCCTCGGCTTTTTCCTCATTCTCAGCGTTTCGTCAAATGTCGTCGGGGCCGAAAAGGCATTTTACGACGGCAAGACGGTGACCGTTCTCATCAACTACGCGGCCGGTGGACCCACAGATGTAGAGGGACGAATCATCGCGAAGCATTTGGCCAAGCATATCCCGGGGCGCCCCGCTGTGATCGTGCAGAACATGGGCGGGGCCGGGGGAGTCACGGCGACGAATTATCTTGGCGAGGTTTCGAAACCCGATGGTCTGACGCTTGGTTACTTCACCGGCGCCCTCTTTCACTTTCAGTTAAAAGAAGGAACGCGCGTGGAAGCGTCGAAATATCCCTTTATCGCCGGCGTCGAGAGCGTCGCGATATCCTACATCCGATCGGACGTGCCTCCGGGCATCAAACGGCCTGAGGAATTGCTCAAAGCGCAGCGTTTCAAAGCCGGCGGGTTGGCCGTGGGTAGCTCTAAGGATGTGCGTTTTCGGCTTTCTTTTGATCTTCTGGGTGTTAAGTACGACTATGTCACCGGTTACAATAGTAGCTCCACGGCCCGATTGGCGGTGCAGCGTAACGAAGTTCAATACCACGATGAGACAGTGCCCGGCTATCGAACGCAGGTGGAACCGCAGATGGTGAAGACCGGCATGGTCACCCCGTTGTATTACACGGATCTCGTGACTCCGGACGGAGACGTCAAGAGTAGCGCGGATGTTCCTGAACTTCTCTCGTTTACGCAGTTTTACCGGAAAATGTTCGGCAAGTCGCCCTCGGGCATCAAGTACGAGGCATTGAAGGCGGCGAACATGTCCAGCACGAACATGCAGCGTACCATGTTGCTTTCTCCAGGTTCACCAGCCGCAGCCACAGAGGCGATGCGACAAGCGGTTGAGGGGCTGGCTCGGGACGAAGAATTCATCGGAGAGGCCACGAAGGTCATGCGCTTTCAGCCGAGATTCCAGATAGGGGAGGAAGGCGTGAAACTGTATCAGCACATTACGCAGGTATCGCCGGACATCGTTGCGTTTTTGAAGGAATTTATCGCGCAGGAGAAAAGATAACCCAGGCGGGACGACCTCTCACGTCCCCGGAGAGTTGCCGGGCGGATGCCTAGTCATCGTCATCCGCATCCCATGGCGCAGGTGGTGATGTTCATTCCGCTTGACAGGCGCCCTATCGCTTCAATAAGTTGAAAAAAATTAGTTAGGAGGAACAAAAACGTGGCTACGACAAAAGAGTACAAGACAGTCAAGGTAGAGAAAGAGGACGGCATCACGTGGTGTATCCTCAATCGCCCCGAGAAACGCAACGCGATGAATCCGCAGTTGCACTACGACATGCTGGAAGCGATCACGGAGCTTGAGGTCGATAAGGAAACCAAAGTGCTCGTGATCACGGGCGCCGGACCGAGCTGGTGCGCAGGACAGGATCTGCGCGAGTATTTCCGCGCAGGGGACGCCGATCCCTTGGAACGGCGCAAGGCGAGCTGGGCTTCTCAGGAGTGGAGATGGCGCCGTCTGTTCTGGTATCCCAAACCGACTATCGCCATGGTCAATGGTTTCTGTTTCGGGGGCGCCTTCACACCGCTCATCGCTTGCGACTTCGCGATTGCCGCCGAAGACGCTGTGTTCGGCTTGAGCGAGATCAATTGGGGTATCTTCCCGGGCGGATTGGTGAGCCGGGTGCTGGCCGACGCCATGTGTTACCGCGATGCGATGTGGTACATCATGACGGGCGATCCGTTCGA
>JBFJTQ010000272.1:0-4954 GCA_041625275.1 Binatia bacterium
GAGCGACCAGGGCGAGAGAAAATCGCCCTGGTATCCGTAAAGTGCTGGTTCTTGAAACAGTGAGCGCGCATGAGGGCAGTCACAAATGAACAGCTCTCTCCTCCGGCTTCCGACCTTCAATTTTTGAAGAAACGCTTGTGAAAGCTTTGATCGACGAAATCGGCGACTTTGAATTTGCCCTTGAGCTTCTGACTCTCGGATTCCATGAGAAGTTCAAATCCCGCCATGGGGATCCGCCCGTCGAAAGCGAACGATTTCATGAATTCCTTGTATCCTGCCTCCCCGTATTCCGGAGCAATCTTCACATCCTCAATCAAGACCTTGACGCCACCCTGCGGATTGACCCGCAGCCACTCCAACGCTCGCACATGCGCTTTGAGGTAACGCATCACTTTATCCTGCTGCGCTGCGAGAAGCCGCGCCATCGCGTAATAACCGAGATACGGCCAGTCGGTAATGATGTCGTTGAGGTCGGCCAGCATGCGGTAGCCCTCCTTGCTGGCGATAAGAGTAACGGGGAACCAGACAATGGTTCCATCGACGCTGCCGCTTTTCAGCGCGGCGTAACGCGCGGGCGTCGATCCGATTTGCAAAATGGTCACGTCTTTCGACGGATCCAGCCCTAATTTAGAGATCGCGTGTCGTGTAAGAAAGTCAGACTGGGCTCCAAACCGGCTGACGGCCAACTTTTTCCCTTTCAACTGCTGCGGCGTCTGAATGGCCGGATTCACATAAAGCTTGAAGGGCATAAAATTGGATATGCCGAAGAAAAAGCGCGCATCCTCTCCGGCAAGCCGGATGGTAAAAACCTCCGTCCCGGAGCCCAGGGCGATATCGATTTCACCGGCCAGCGCAGCCTGGGAATTGATCGTTCCGCTGGTAAAGACGATCGGCTCAACAAACAGATTCTCATCCTTGAAATAACCCTGCCGCTTGGCGACCCAGACGGGGAGTGTCGTGGGTGCCAGCGAGGTTAAACCCACTCGCACTCTTTCTTGAGCTCGAGCCGGGAGACTTGCGAGTAAGATACTTGCAACGAAAATAAAAGCCGCAATCTTATTTTTCATGGCGCAGCCTCCTTTACAGCTAAAACCTCGAACAAACCGACCCCTGTGTCAAGCGCTGAGGAGGTCCTGCTTTTAGATGGTTTGGCGCGGCGGAGCGCCTGGCGATGTGAGGCTCGAAGCGACTCACACCCGCAGGATGCTCAATCGGCTGCGGCGCCTGCGTGACTGGGCGGTCAGCCGTTTAATCTCTTATATCCTGCAGGAACGGCTCCGTCGATATTTCCCGACCGACGCCTCGTTCCTCCGCCAGCGCGTATGCCTTTGCGGCCACCGCGGCGAATTGAAATCCCAGAAGGCCGAGGTTGTGAAAGAAAGTGATCTGGTCGGCGGAGGTGCGCTTCTTCGACGGGTCCGACAGCAGATCGACGAGCGAGGGATATTTTAAGAAGTCGATGTTGCTCACGGGGCGCTTAGGGATCCGGGCTGTTTCCTCGGGACGGCCGATCAGCCAACTGGCCCAGCCATATTTGCGTTCACCGTCTTCCTTGCCGGTTCCGCTACCCAGGGTCTCCGTGCCGACCTGGACCACGATGTCGCAATGCTGGACGATCTCCCAACTCCATTCCCTTGAGCTGAGATTGGCGAGATGCATGCCTTTCTCGATCCACGAAACATCCGTGACTACCAAACCCGTAGAATCCGTGCAGGTCGCCACGATATCCGAACCTCGAACCACCGGCTCCGGATGATCATACGCCTCTACCGGGATACCCAAATCCCGGCTCATCTCCCGGGCGTAGCTATCGCGATGGGCTTTCGTTGGACTGTACACCTTGACCTTGGAAATCGGGCGCACTTCGCGAAAGGCCGGCAGATAATAACGGGCCATGCCCCCCGAGCCAAACATGCCGAGAACGGAGGCATCCTCCCGGGCGAGATGCTTCACTCCTAGCGCCGCACCGGCGGCCACGCGTAAATGGTGCAGGACGCCGTCATTCATCATTGCCAGCGGTTCGCCGTTGCGGGTGCTGAACATCATGAGAAAACCGCTGAAGGTTCCCGGCTGAACGCAATGGAGTTCATCGGTGCCTTCAGCCGTCCAGGTAACGATGTCCGATTTCATGCGCGTGACAAAGACGCCCCACGGTTCGATGGCCCCCTCCATGCTGCCCCAGCGGTAGTAACCGTCGGCACGTCCGCAGGGGACCCAAACATCCGTTCTGGGACGGGACAACGCTCGCCCTTGGGCCAGCAGGTGGAAGGCATCCTCCAGAGCTTCGATGCAGTTCTTCGGCGTCAATAGCTGCGCAATATCTTGATTGTTCAGATAGATCATGGGCGCCTCACGGGATACCGGTCGAGTCTTTATTTATTTTCTTGCCCGCTTCACGAGTTCCTCGTAGAAGGAGCTTTTTTGCATTCGATCAACCACGGCGTCATAAACGACGTCTTCAATCTTGACGCCCGCCACCTTGGGGTTGGTCACGGCGAGCAGCCGCTGCATGTTTTGTATCCCCTTCACACTGGGCCTGACATCGAGATTGTAAAGCCACTGCAGCACCTCGTAGCCGCTCTCCGCATCTTTCGTGCTTGCGAGTCTAAGGTTTTTCGCCAAGGACTTGAGAACAACCTCCTTGTGAGTCGGGTCCTGAACAAAGGCAACCGCCTCGAGAGCGCCTCTAAGCACCGACTCGGCTACCTGCGGATTTTGCTTGAGATAGGAACGGCGCGCTGCAAGCGCGAGACCCTGATAGGGAATCGGAGCTTTGCCGATATCCAACAGCACGGGAAACCCCTTCTCCTTGAGCAGCGCGCTGAAAGTATAGCCCAAATACGCCGCATCGATTCTGCTGGTTGCCAGCGCTTGCGTGAGCACGGACTGGTCCCCGAGCACCAAAATAGTGATTTTATCTCTTGTCGGCTCCATTCCCATATGTTCCAGAGCAAGCATGGAAAGAGACCACACGCCGCCGCCGATGCTTTGCACCCCAACGCTTTTCCCTTTGAGGTCTTCGGCACGACGAATGCCCGGCGCCACGACAAAGTCGCCGTCAGGCCGGTTCACGATCCCGGCGAAGAATGCCACGTCCAACCCGCCCACGGCTCCGCTCAAGACCGAACCGGGAATGGTAAAGGCCATTTGCACGTCGCCCGAGGCCAGCGCGGCGACGGTTTGTCCACCGGTGCGGATCGTAATAATCTCGACGTTGACGCCATGCTTACGGAAAAATCCCTGCTCCCTTGCAAGCCACAGAGCCACAACCTTTTCGTTAAATGCTCCGTGGGCGATGCGCACCAGGGGCAACTCCGCGGCCCGCGCCGCGAAAGCGCTCGCCTGTAACAGGACAAGAAGCAAGACAAGGACAAAAGCGATCTTTGAATTGATCAACCTGTTAGCCATGAATGAAGCCTCCTTCTTCTAATACAGGCGTGAACCGATGCCAAAGTTCGACTGCTCCGAGGAAATCTGTGACGTTGTACCGTGTCGTAGCAATGCCTTGTGGTTTGTCCCCAACCGGACAAAAACTCACATCAGTAAGTGCTCAGCGAGGGCCGCCTGATCCTCGCTGCGCTCGGAATAACAGACTGCAGATAGCAGATCTCAGATTTGCAATTTAAAATTTGCCATTTGCAATCCCGAAGGGTATGCCCACGGTTGCAGGACTTACAAGCCGAGCGGGCCTGAAAGAAAATGTCGGCTTCGGCTTATGTATCGAGCCCATCACCTGCTTTGGTGCGCAGCATATTTAATTTGCGGAACTTTAAGCAACGTTACCGGCACCACTCCCAGCCTTAAAGATCTTATCGCCCCATTTCTTGATCAGTGCGGCGCGCAGCTCGGCGCTGGCCTCGGCCACCGGATAAAACTTATCTTTCCATTCATAGGGCTTGCATGCGTCGATGATACAACGGGAGTTGAAATGCTTTTCATCCACGGGCAGGGCGGGGTCTGCGGAGCTCGACCAGGCCCGGCGTAGTATTTCAACCGAGCGCACGGGGTCAGAACGGGTAGCGACCGCCCACAGGACATCGTAGGTATTGGACGGATCAATGTCCTCATCCACCACGACAACGTACCGTCCAACGTAGGCCGCGGAATGGACTTGAGAGGCGAGCAGCCCTGCTTGGCGCGCATGGCCGGGATATCTTTGCGTGATGGAGACAATGATCAGGAGCCGGCTGCCGCCGGCCTCATGACACCAGACCCCCTTGATGTCCGGAACGCCGGCTTTTTCAAGCTCGTCCCACACCAGGCCAGAACGAATGATCGTGCGTTGTAAGGAGTACTCGTGCGGCGGCCTGGCGGGCTGGGCGCAGGTGAGAATTGGATTGGTCCGGTGCATGATCCGCTTGACGTGGATGACCGGCTCAGGCACCGGCTCGAGGCCGCGGTTTGCATAGTAACCGGCCCACTCGCCAAAGGGGCCTTCGGGTTTGAGTTCGCCTGGATAGCACTCGCCCTCAACGACTATTTCGGCTCCCGCTGGAATCGGGAATCCCGTATACGGGCCGCGCATGACTTGAACCGGTTCGCCCTTCAGCCCCCCGGCATAGTCATACTCGGACAGGGCCCAGGGAATCTCCAGCGAAGCCGCGAGATAGATGGACGGATCCAGGCCGGTTACGACCGCGACCTTCATCGGCTGGCCCCGCTCGAAATGCATATCGCAGTGAATCCGGCCATGCTTGCCGCTCGTGATATGAAGGCCAAGGGTTTTTCTGTCGTGCAGCATGCAACGATAGGTGCCAAGGTTATACCAACCGTCGTCCGGATGACGGGTGATGACGGCGTGCGCCGTGCCGAAGTACCTTCCCCCGTCCAAGGCGTGGTGCAAGGGAGAGGGAAACTTGTATAGATCAACCTCGTCATTTTCCATGACGTTCTCGGTCACTGGGCCGCTTTCAACAGGGATTGCGGGAATGGGCTCGAGGTCACGCATCTTGGC
>JBFJTQ010000273.1:0-4943 GCA_041625275.1 Binatia bacterium
GGCGCTAACGGTCATTCTTCCTATCGCCTATGTGGCACTCACATGGCACCAGTTTGGCTCCATCCACCCTTGCGGCATTCTCAAAAACCGCATGACCCCCTACCGGGTTCAGGTCGAACGAGAAGCTGCTATGGCGCTCGAACGGCAACACTCACAACTCGGCCAAGCATCCCGCTTCGAAGACCCGACAGTAAGAAAACTAATCCAAGAAGATTGGCACCGCATCGAGGCAGCACCTCAAACGGCGGCGCGGCAACTCGATGCAGAAATCGCCCAGTTGAGCTTCACCCAGTGCGTGGCACAAGCCATCAACTGGAACCCACCGAAAGCGCAGCCCTAAGCTAGCCATCCTGCGCACAAAAGCGATACCGCCAACGTCAAAGGCGTGGGACTCTCGCACTCACCGAGCCCCACAAGACTTAATGCACATTACTCAATATCATCTCCAAGTGATCAATATTACAGCGCTTTACGCGATGCACTCTAAGAGCGATGAATGGCCACCTGGCATCTAGCCCGTCCCTTGACTGTTTGCGCCCTTTTGCAGTATTTTGCCTACTTGTGGAAGCTTTGGGTGATTCCTATTGGCGTACCATCGTTGCGTCTTATTTCTCAGTTGATCATCACGAGGCCCGATATTCACTTATCACTTTAACTTTATGTTGTCGCCCCAAAAAGACAAAAGGCACTGCCTGAGACACAATTACGAATTGAATCTCCTGTGCGTGCCTGTCGCGAAAATTTGCACCGTCTGCGGCGAGACCCGTCCCCTCAGACATAAGGAGCTTTCCTGGCCAGCGGGTCAGAATGTTCAGCGCGTCAAAGCATCGTGGAGGACTCACCTACACTTACAGCAAATGAATACGCGGGCCTTCCGGGCTACGGTCTATGGCGGTCTGATCGCTCTTGGCGCCGCCGTTGCCTGGAATGCATTGACACCGTTTTCGCTCGGCACAAATACCCTCGCGTCAAAGGGCAACTCAGAACCTTTCCCTTCAAGAAATTCATCGTCGGGAGACGCCTTATCGCACGAGACCGTGAAAGAACCCGTTCAGATTGCGAGACAAGGGGTAATGGCGCCATCAGAGGCTAGAGAGCGGATACCGGAAAACCGTGACTCTGGCAACCGTTCCCCGCGAGAATCCGTAGAGGCAGAAGCCGAGGAAAGTGGGGACCGCAATATCCAACAGGCCGCGCAAAGTGCTTTAGATTACAACCCAACGCGGCAGAGCGAGAGGACGGCATTCGGCTCCACCGAGGAAGCCCGTTCGGCCGCTCAAGCCGATGCCGGCCTCGCCAGCATTGCACAACAAGTATCGAAGGCGATTTCCGCCAGGGCCATTTCCGGAGTAAAAGTTACCTACGCAAAATCTACTGTCTATTTAGCTGGGATAGTCAAAACCCAGACGCAGAGATTGGCGGCAGAACAGGCGGCGAGAAACGTGCCAGGGGTAAGAGAGGTTCGGAGCTCGATCCGTGTACAATGGACAAGCGATAAAGGTTAGATTCTTAGCCCGCGGGTCGATTGGACTACACAACTATTTGGAGGCAACAGCCCGATGGCAGCAACACCCGTGGTTCCAACAACTTTCTTGACCGTGAAGGAAGTCGCGGAATATCTGCGCGTTAATCAATACACCGTTTACAGACTAGTGTCACAAAAAAAACTTCCTGCCTACAAGGTGGGGGCGCAGTGGCGCTTCAAACGCACGGTTCTTGACGAGTGGCTTAAGAACCAACTCAACCTGCAAGAATTGAAAGATTCCACGCACTGACGATCGGCGCTCATCCGGGTTTAATCCACAAGGAGCTAGTATTCGCTGACCGTTAACAGGGGTAAAGGTGCGGCGGAGCGCGCGGCTCGTTTTCTGCCCGCCGAGAGCCAACCGCGATCCGAAACCACTTGCACCCATAATTCGGCTGAGGCCATTGCCCCGCGCTTCAATGAGCCACCGGCTCGGGCTCGCGATGCAAAAACTTCTTGATGTGAAGCATGAGTTCGATCATTTTGACCGGTTTTTGTAAGAACTCATTGCACCCGCCCCGCAGGCATTGAATTTTTAAGTCCGAAAACACGCTCATCGCCACAATCGGGATACGGTCCGCCTCCGGTCTTTGTCGCAGTATCGAAACGAATTCGAGACCGCTCATATCCGATAGCTGCATTTCCAACAATATGAGGTCGGGATTGCACTCATTAACTTTTCTTAAGCCACCGTTGCCCGTGACCGCCACTACAGGGTTCAGCCCCGCAAACATGATTTGCTTAACCAATAACTGGGTATAGTTGGGCTGGTTCTCGACAATCAGGACGGTCTTGACTTTCTCTTTAGCCATGACGACCCACAATTCAATATAAGAGCACAGCAACAACCATGCCTCAATCGTCCGGCGAATCAACATATATTGAAAAAGGCATATTTGGCGCTTCAGAAGTTCGCTGGTTGATACAAAGATTACCAGAACTGTACAAAAACGTTCGTAGGGCAAAACCGTTCACAAATCCTGAAGTGCGGCAGATTACTCACCGAATCCCGTCATCCCGACAGCACGGAACCTGGCAGTCCAAATCCCGTTTCTGGAACTAGTCAATTCCTACCACTGGCAGTCCATAGTCAGTTTTCACTCTCCGGCGATGACCGCCCGTCGTTATCCCCAAAAGCCGATCGCTGATGGCCGATAGCGATTTCATAGTTGCTTCAGCAGATTGGATTTGGCTTAATTTAAACAGCGGAATCCGCGCTCGTTAGACAAAAAGATGCCCGAATCCGCAGCCACAGGCTGCAGTTCCCATCTAGCGGCCCTGTGTCGGCCTTGCCGACGGAATTTTGATTGAACAAGACTTGATTTTGGCGCGCCCGGAGGGATTCGAACCCCCAACCCCCAGATCCGTAGTCTGGTGCTCTGTCCAATTGAGCTACGGGCGCCCTAGTAATCGGCCCAAAGAGTGGAGTTCGACTCTTGGTGGCCACTGGGATTCGCACGCACGGCAGGCCTGACGGGGCGATAACAAATACCTGAGAGAGATCGGTCACCTATGAATGCTATACGATGTCCGCAAGTGTATTCGATTGCGCCCACCACAGACTTTCTGGTGTGGCAATTCTGAACGGGTTCCCCACCGCCAGGTTCTAATTACCACAGAGAATGATCCTTTTCCAGGCTAGTTCGCAACACCTTTGTCAATTCCCAGCGGAGCCCCGCATGGCACCTGAAGGCTGCGGTGGAATCCGCGGAACGATCTGCCCACAACCCGACTTCTCCAAGGCCTCGGTGAGTATCCACCCCGCATGCATCCTCGGGCAGAGCGCCCGGCTTTCGGATGAGGCGGCAGAGCGTGCTTTAAGTCCCGATCAGGGATCTCAAGGCGAATCCATGGGCATGGAACCGCCTGCGGCGCGCATTACTTACTTTTTTCGCCGCCGACAATCACATCGCTCGTTTGTTTCCTTGCAAGGAACGCGTCGCCGAAGCCCTCTTTGGTTGCCAGGTTCTTACGCAAAGACTCAGCTTCATCTTGCGTGGCTACGCTTCCGACCCGAACACGGTACCATGTCTTTGTTCCAATTTGGGCCTTAACCGTGTATGCGTCGTACCCTCTCTTCCTTAGCGCATATTCCCACACGACCGCCGACGCTTCGTCTGGATAAGAGTTAACCTGTACCGTCCAAGTCCCCGCTGCTGTTTTGGGTCCGCCGCCTTTGGCCTGAGAAGACTCTTCCCCTTTCGCCGGCACGGCGCTGGTCTTCTCATCAACCTTTCCAACAGCTTTCTCTTTGACCGTTGATTTTGATTTCTTAACTCGCGGTTCCGCGGACTTGACCTCAGACTTCGCCAACTGCTCCGGTTGCTTGTCCCGCGAACGCTGCTCTTGTTTGGTCACAACTGATTTGGACGGGGCCGGTGTCAGATTCGGAGGAGGGGTATCTTTTTCTAATTTGCCACCCTCGATTGAATCGGCTCCTTCCAGTAATGGTTGAACGGGGATTCTCGACAGGGAGTCTTCTTGATTGACGAGCATTTTTTCCTTCATGTGCATGCCCGTCAGCAACCCCAGGAAATAGATGATGACCGCGGTGATCGCAAACCCTGCTAAAATCATTACGATCTGGCCGCGACGGAAGTAGTAACGCTTCTCGTCGCTTTTCTGAACGTCAGTCATAGGAACTCGCGTCTTGAATTATTGTCATACCGCACCACGAAAACTCCGGCTCACCTGGCCCAGATTCGCCTGGAGAACGGGGCCGCGAACCTCAAAAAACGGGGCTGAGCCAACAAGATTCGGCATAGCATCGCGGAAGCCTGGTCACGGCTGTAAAGACCCAATAATTCGATCGTTTTTTTGTTCAGCAATCTAAGCAGGCTGTCGTAATCCGCGCTTCGAAAACGATTGAGGGCTGTTCTGATGATCAGATGCATGCCGAGTTCGCGCCTAAGCGATCTCAGCTCCTTCGAATAATTCGCTCCGTTAAGAATCGCGTTAGCCGCGGCTCTCGCTCCCCGCAAACCGGTCACGAGCCCGCCAACCGTCGTGACCTTGACCTGAGCCGCCGCATCGCCAACCAAGTATATATCAGCGCCATCCATCCGGCGCCATGGCCGAGCCGTGTGCGTATACGAGGGAACCCGCGCCGCCTGCATCTCGATGGGTTTCATCTTGAGACGCGAAAGAAATCGTTCCAATTTAATTCTTGAATCCTTACCATTTTCGCTGATCAACCCCACGGCCGCCCGGGTCTGAGACTCGGGTATCAACCAGTAGAAGTACGGAGTGTCCTCCGGCTCAAACCACACCCGAGTGGTGTGCGCTCCGGCCGCTTCCGGCAGCTTGACGATTGCCTGGAGGATGGGGGTTGTGTCGTGGCTCTTGACACATGCCAACTTGGCTACGCGACTAAAGGTGCCGTCGGCGCCAATCAGCGTCCTTGTGGGAATTTCCTCCA
>JBFJTQ010000274.1:0-4943 GCA_041625275.1 Binatia bacterium
AACCAAAAACGCCTGTACCCCCTCCTCCTTCCTCAACTTGCCCAAGGCCTGCTTGGCCCGGTTCCTTGAAGTAAAAAGACCAAAAACTGCAGAACCGCTGCCCGACATCAGGGCACCCTCGGCACCTTCGGCCAACAATTTGGCTTTGAGGTGGACTATTCGAGGGTACCGCGCCAACGTCACCATCTCCAAGTCGTTGACGAGTAGTTTTCCGAAATCAATAGGCTTTTTTATTAGCGTTGTAATGCTAGTATTTGCATCAGGCTTTGTCAACTTAATGCGAAGCTGTCTGTAGACCCAGGCCGTAGCAACGGGGAAGCCAGGATATAAGATCAGAGCCGAGAGCTGAGGCAGTTGAGGTATAGGCGATAGACGCTCGCCAATTCCCCGGGCGCGCGCGGGACGACCATGGATGAAGAACGGCACATCCGCCCCGAGCAAAGATGCCAACGTTTTGAGCTTTCTAGGCGAGTATCCGACGTCAAATAGACGGTTGAGGCCGATGAGTGTTGCAGCCGCATCACTGCTGCCGCCCCCCAACCCGGCACCCACCGGGATTCGTTTCCGGATATGGATCGTAACCGTCTCCTTGATGGCGCCTGATCGGATCATCAGTTGTGCCGCCTGATAGGCAATGTTTTTTGCCCCTTCGGGGACATCCGGACTGTCGCAAGTCACGATTAGCCGTCGAGATATCGCGTTTGTGGCGCCGACCGGTCGGGCCCGGGTGATTTCGACTTCGTCATAGAGCGACACGGGGGCCAGTATCGTATCAATGAGATGGTAGCCGTCATCTCTTCTGCCCACAACACGCAACCGCAAATTGATTTTCGCCGGCGCTCGAATCCTCACGCGTCATTAGGTAACATACGTGCTGTCGAATTGCGACGGATGATTCACCACGATGGATGAGACAAGCAAGCTTCTCTCGGCGGCCTGGGAAGCGGCCCGCGCCGCGGGTCAATTGATCCGCGAACACTGGCAGGAGCCCAAACAAATTGATTATAAGGGCACGGTTGACCTAGTCACATCCGTGGATCGTGACAGTGAACGGCGCATCGTTGATGTGCTTCAGAGCCATTTTCCAAGCCACTCAATCTTGGCCGAGGAAGAGACCACCGTTACCGGCACCCAAGCGAGTTACCGATGGATCATCGACCCTTTGGACGGTACGACAAACTTCGCCCACAACTATCCTCACTTCGGTGTCTCCATCGCACTGGAGCGCGAAGGAGAAGTCATTATTGGACTCGTGTACGATCCTCTGCGCCGCGAATGCTTCAGAGCCGTCAAAGGCGCAGGCGCCACGCTCAACGGCAACCGCATACGCGTTTCCGCTACTCTAGAGCTGAACCAAGCTTTGCTGGCAACAGGCTTCCCGTATGATCGCCGCGATCGAGCGGATGATTACCTGCGTTTTTTTAAGGCGTTCCTGATCCGTACCCACGGGATTCGGCGTAACGGCTCCGCCGCTCTCGACCTCTGCTATCTGGCCTGTGGGCGAATAGACGGATTTTGGGAGGCGAAGCTGCGGGCCTGGGACATAGCCGCCGGCAGTCTAGCGGTTAAGGAGGCAGGGGGCAGGCTGAGCGATTTTTGCGGCAACGAGTTCTCGATTTGGCGGGAGGAAACGCTGGCGTCAAACGGCGCCATTCATGACGAGATGGTGGGCGTCGCCCGGGCGGTTGCTGACGCACGTGCCGCGTTGACTCCCCCATAGTCGGATGTTAGAAAAGTCCAGGCGCCCGTAGTGAAAAGGATATCACGAGGGTCTCCGGAACCCTAAGTCCGAGTTCGATTCTCGGCGGGCGCACCAGCTCTCTCGAACCGACCTCTGGCTCTGAGAGACAACGAGGGCACCTTTCTAATCGAGCAGAAGTACTTAAAATGGCCACCGACTTTCACCTGCAGCCGTCGCGGGCGAGTCAGCACGAAGTCAGCGTTTGGCTGAGTCGTGAGACGGTGGCAGGGAAGGACGTATTCGTTTTGGGCGTTGGCGGAGGCTAAGATTTCCCCGCATCCAGGTTTTGATAGAGCTCTTGGAGGGTATCGAGCTGCGTTTTGATTTTTTGCCGCATGGATGCTTGCAGATTGGAGATCTGCTTTAACAATCGGGTGTTCTCGTCGCTCAGACTCGCCAGTCTGCTTTCTAATTGAGGCAATCTCGCTTCCACGCTTTCCAGCTCAAGTATTCTCTGTGAGAGGGATGCTCTGTCGCTTTCATCCTTTTTGAGCCTTTCCGCAAAGTCGGTTTTCTCCTCCTGAAGTTTGGCTAGACGCTCTTCAAGCGAAGAGAGCGCTCCGTGTTGGCCTCGCAGCGATTCGATTTTCTGTCGATCACCGTTTCTTTCCGCCTCAAGCTGCGAAACCTGCGACCTAAGCGCGGAGTTTTCTGCGTCGAGTTTAGCGATTTTTTCGGAAAGTGGAGCGGTTGCGGAAGCGATATTCAGTGATGCTTCCTGCCGAGAAAGTCGCTCCCTGTTGAGGTTTTCAAGCTGGGCATGCAGCTCGGAACGTTCCTTGGTCAGAGCAGTGATTTGTCCTTCCAAATCGGTGATGCGTGCCGCTTCGCTCGTGGGCGAGACCGAGGCTGCGTTCCCCGTTTCGCCCGAGAGGGCCGTCAAGCGAGACTCGGCAATTTCCAGCAGCCGGCTTTTTTCCTTTAAAGCCCGGTCAGAATTCCAGAGGTACGCAATCAGGGCTCCGAATGCGATTCCGCCGGAAACGACGATCAAGATTTCCATGCTAAAGCGTCACCCTGTTGCGGGATCAAATTTTACCCTCCACTTTTAACCCATCGAGCCTCACGGAAATCATATCATAAAGGTCCTTCAATGGCACGTCATCCGGAACCTGAGCGGGGTCCGCCCCCAAATCGGCAAGACGTTCGTTAAGAGCCATAAGGTCGGCGCGCGTCTGGTGGTACTGGTTGAACTGATCTCGGCAACGCAGAATGCTCTTGTCAATATGAGCCAAACAGTCTTTTAATAGGTCTTGCTGCTGCTCGGAGAGGGTACGCAATCGATCCACCTCCGCCTGAACCACCTGAGCTGCGACCGGTCGTACGCGATCCTCGATCTGCACTTGCATGTCCTTGAGCGCCTGTAACAACCGTTCATAAGTCTGCTCTTCTTTCATAGGGTCTTCCTTTTTATCGGCCGATGCTTCCGTGCGCGGCACGCATTGCTACGGCGGGGAGTCAGAATAGCTGTGCGAAAGCAGGGTAAGGGCGGATGTCACGTTCGTGATTCTTTGAGCAACTCGCCCGCGATCATGCGTGACACTGCGCACCTGCTCGACCGGTTTTGGCCGGAGCGACGATGCGGGGTTCTAGAAAACGGGGGATGTGCTATTTTGCGCCACCAGCAAGTTGAGCTCTCGGCTCGCTGTCTCCATTATCTGACAGATTCATGGGCTTGCTCGAAACCAGTTCCAGAACGTCGCTTCTGCTGAATCGCCAGCTTCGGCCAATGCGGTTGCCGGGAATGACTCCTTTTTCGGCCAGTTTGTAGACCGTTTTAAGATGGATCTTCAGCAGAGCTGCCACTTCCGACGGTGTCATTATCTCTTGCATCCGTAATTTCTCCTTCCGATATTAAATTTAACCTTAGCTAACCCAGCCGAGCATATCCTGTGCCAACAAGCTCCATCAGGGGCGGTTGGCACGCAAGACTCCATAATTCCAAATAATTCCTTCGAGAGGCGGAGAACTCTAGCCAGCGACAACAAAGCGCAGGGAATCAGCGACTATGGACAACTTTGGCCAAGACTTACGAATTTCGGCCACTCCAAAAACGCCAAAGGGGAGTTTTGGGGAGTCACAGTCGCTTTCGAGAAACTGGCAGGCTAGGTCTCACGACAGGAATCCGACCCGGGGTCTACAGCTCTGCTTTTGGCAGAAACGACGCAGTGTTTAGCGCTGGTCGGGCACATGCCCGGCCAATCAACGGGACAGCGAGTTGCCCTAGTAAACGTTGATGACGGCATCGCTGCCGCTTAAAAAACGTGGGCGGAGAAGAATCCACTGGGTCGCTGGCCGATCCGTGATCAGTCGATAACCCGCATTTCTGCGTTCAAGATAAGCGACATGCAAGGTTTCTGTGGCAAATGTGGAATCGCGGTTAGCCATCAGCGATTCGTGTTCGGAAAACCACGGCCAGTCTCCAGTGGCGAAAGGTAATGGCTAATCCTTTTCGGCTAATGGTAAGCGTTGGGAAGCACCAAAACGACTTTGAACCCTCGCTGTTCTCTGCTGTCGCTGATTCGAGCAATGTCGTTCGAGACGCTTGAGCATTGATCTAGCGCGGTCCGGTTCTTCTGCCGGCGCTTCGCCTGTTGTGCGCCTAAGGATCATGCAAAAGAGAAATTGAGGCACGGCAGTTCCACCTCATTCAAAAGGGACCAGAATTCCACCCTCAGGGGTCCAATTATCTCCCATTTTACGCTTCGACGTACCGCTGTAACCTCACGATGTGTGCTTTCCCTCGCTCTTGAGCCATGGTTCAGACAAAGCACTAGTTATTGTGTGGTAGGTAGTATGGACCTACTAAAGATACGACTCTGGGCGAGGGGGCTTAGCTATTTTCAGGGAACCGGCAGCTAAGGACCTATAAACTAATAAGCTTTTTTCTTGTAGGTCCTAAATTTTTACGCTTGACAGATTACGAATAACGATGTACATATCGCCGCTAGCCATACGAAGTGTATACTTCGGTTACAGTGGTTGTGTACATCTTTTACGACCAAAGATACGACAAAAAAAGGAGGCATATATGAGGAAGGGATTACGGGGATTGGCAGCAGTAGTGTTTACACTCGCTGCTTTCCTTTTGGCGACGGTGCCGGCGCGGGCGCAGAATGTGGAGGATAGAATCCAAGCGCTCGAGCAGGAACTGTCGCAGTTAAAGGAACAGCAGATCGAACTCAAACAAGAGGCCACGGCA
>JBFJTQ010000275.1:0-4923 GCA_041625275.1 Binatia bacterium
GAAGAAATCTGCGTTGCTCATTTGGGACCTGGAGTATGCCATCGCGCCCAACGCATTCAATTACGCCGAAATAGCACCCAGACTCAAAACCATCGCCGAACACGCCCGGAAAGTCGGCGTGCCGGTATTTTATTCTCAACAGATGCACTACGATTTAAAGAGCGCTGAAGGGGATGTTTGGGCACGGGTGCGCGCCAAGCGCGGCGGTGCTGCAGGAGAGGCGAAGATTCCGGCTGGGAAAAAGGGCCATGATATCGTAGAGGAACTCGCACCTCGGCCTGGAGACATTGTATTCCAGAAGCGGCGCCCCGACGGTTTTATCGGCACGGACCTGGACTTAATGCTTCGAAACAGAGGCGTGAGGACTCTCCTCATTGGCGGGGTCGCCACCGAGGGCGGCGTGGAAGGCACCGCCCGCAGCGGGCGCAACTTGGGCTACTACACCGTAATCCTCAGAGACTGCGTCGGCTCGAGAAACCGGGAATTTCACGAAGCTGCTCTGAAACTGATGCAGGGCGCGTATTTTGACATTGCCACCGCGGACGAAGTCGCACGGACATGGACGGAAAAGAGCTAATGGCCAGAGCGAGAACTGCGATTCTTTGAGTATATTCCGAATGAAGAACAAGCGTGCAAGGCAAAACGACGACTCAAAGTGGCATCATGAAATTAGTGTCGGGGCATCGGCATAACTACCCGAGCGCAATTCTGAAAGGATGTTCATAATGAAGAATGCATTGCTCGTTGCACTGTTCTTGGTGTTTTTCTGCTCATCCGCGCAAGCGCTGGATAGGATCAGGATCGGCTACCCGGATTTTAATTCCTCGACTTTTACCCTGCCCTTGGCCCACCTGAGGGGATTTTTTAAGGAGGAAGGACTACAAGCGGAGCTAATCAGGATTCGTTCGGCGGTGGCATTGCCGGCACTGACCAGCGGCGAGATCGACTATCACACCGTTGTCAGTCCCGCGGTTGCCGCGGCGATTCGGGGCATTCCGGTAAGGGTCGTGGCTTGCTTTACGCCGGGACTCACCACGGCGATCATTGCCCGCCCGGAGTTCAAGACGATTCAGGATCTCAAGGGTAAGACCATCGGGCTCAACAGCATTGGCGGGGGACTCGAAAGCACGGTGCGCATGATGTTAAAGCATTACGGCATCGACCCGGACAAAGACGTGAAATTTCTCGCCACCGGACCACTCGAAACGCGCTTTGCGGCCTTGAAGCAGGGGTTGACGGTGGCGACGGCGGGCTCTACGCCGGTGGATTATCTGGGCAAAAAGATGGGATACGTGGTTCTCGCTCGCGCTTTCGACCTCTTCAGTTATCCAAATACCGGACTGGTCGCCAGCGTGAAAAAGATCAAAGAAAAGCCCGATGAACTCAAGCGTGTCATCAGGGCGGGCATCAAGGCCAACCGCTACATTCATCAGAATCGCGATGGAACGATACAGGCCATGATGCAGTGGATGAAAATCGACAAGGAAATTGCGACGGCGACCTACGAAGGCGCCGCGAAGTCCTTCAATGATGACGCCGGCGTGCCCGAAGCGGGCCTGAAGCTTCTGATCGATGAGACAAAAAAGGTAGCTAATATCAATCGCGACGTTGCGATCAACGAAGTCGCGGATTTTTCGGTTCTTCGCGTGGCGCAGCAGGAAATGGGATTTAAAGATCGCTAAGAGGCGTACCACAAACGCGCCTTCGATGGACGTTTTTTTGCCGCGACCAACTGCTCCCGCGCGCATCAGGATGTAGGGCTGACCTTTGAGAAGGCCGCCACGCATCAATTTCATTTCAAGCGTGCGACTCGACTCCTCATCTGTAGTTTAGGTATTGCTCCATCAATTTCCACATAAGGCTTGACCCAGAGCGGTGATTTCTTAAACAAACTTCAGCTGCGGACCGATAGCGCATTTTTAGTGTACGCAACGATACTCGGCCAGCCTGGGAATAACACCGGCGGCACAGTATTTCGGAGTTTGGCAAAGGCCGGGGTGGACATTAGCTCGGGACTAGAGTAAAAATAATAGATAGTTTGATCTAGATCCTTAGATCTAGAAAACTTTGAAAAAGTGATCGCTTTAGGCGGACAGTTTTTGCCGTGTCGTCTTTTTTGTGAGTTTGAAGTGTTTAACAATTTTTCTAGTCACGGCCCGCTGATCTAGTGCTGGCGGCCGTGCGGTGCCGCGCGGGCGTCGTGTGCCTGCAGGCGGTGCCGCGCAATTGCACTGGAAGGAGGAAAAATATGTTGAAGACTAGAGCAGGTCATGTCTTCACGGTATTGGTAGTGGCTCTTGCCTTAGTGTTCGCTTGGTCCGCGATTGACACAGCTAACGTGCAGGAGCGCAAATCGATCCGCTGGGCCACGTCCAATACAGGCTCATACGGCTACAAGGTCGCATCCTCGATGATCAAGGTGCTTGAGGACGCCCTTGGGGGCGAATACGTGGTCACTGTCAATCCGTATCCCTCGACCACAGGCGCCATGAAGGCTGCGATGGATGGCACCGGGGAGATCGGCTACACAGCGGACGTTGGCATGCGCCAACTATATGACAGCGACGGCGGATTCAAGAACTTCAAAGCTGCCAAGGGTAACCTAGTGCACACGTGGTATGCCTATCCGATGGAGTCCTTCATGGCCGTTCCAGCCGCGAAGGCTGGCGATTTTAAGTGCTGGCGCGACTTCAGCGGCAAGCCGGTGTTCTACACCCCCGCCGGGTTTATGAACTGGCTCAACTTTCGCCGCATCTACAAGGCGCTCGGCTACCAGTTCAACCATGTCGAGATTGATACGGCAACTCAGGCTGACGCGATGCAGGCCGGTTCCATCGTCGGCGCCACCGCCTATACGACGGCAGGACGCTCTCTGGCATCTTACTGGCGCGAGACCGAGCTGCGGACGGATATCAAGCTAGTCAATCCTTGCCCCGACGAGGTTCAGAAACTGAAGGCGGCGGGACTCGCTGTTGTTGACGTCGATCCGAAGCAGGCCTTCAGCAAGGACGTCGGCGTGCAGACTGTCCAGGGTGTGCCGATCCTGTTTGCTTATAACGTGCGCGCCGATATGCCGGAAGACGTAGTATACAAAATGCTGAGCGCGTTCTATAACAAGCGGGCCGGCCTTGCGAAGACGGATCCAGGCTTTACTCCCATGGCGCGCGATTTCGTCGGCATGCAGGTGCAGGGAATCAGCGCCAACCCGGATATCCCCGTGCATCCCGGCTTGGCCAAATTCCTGAAAGAGCACAAGGCCTGGAACGAAAAATGGAAGCTGGCCAGCGGCGTTTGAGCAGGTAAAGGGTTCTTCGGGGTGGGGGATTCGCCCGCGACAAAGCGGAGCCTCACCCCCAACTCGATCACAGGCAGTCAATTTCATAGGCCGCTTGCTTGCGGCGGCAGGCGGTGCGAGGATAGGAGACGGGCTAGTGCGGAGCGACCGTTCAAAGCTGTTCGCTGAGTACCCTCACTGTCCCACCGCAGCGACCGCCCGGAGGGCTGAGGCAGTTTTGGGTTGAAAAGGGGGAGGCAGCCATGCTGAGCGACCGGCTCAAACGTTACGCCGATCTCAAGAACCTGATATTCCCCGTCTCACTGGTCCAGTTTGTCTGGCTGATCTGGTATTTCTACACCGGCTACGGCGGCCCCCGCGAGCTTGTCACCCGACTCCTGCCGGTGGCGCTTTTGCTCCAGATCCTGCTGCTCTACCAGCAGGACTATCTTTACAAACGCCTGCCCGCCATTGTGAACCACCTAGTGGTCTGGGTCTATGCGGGCATCTGCCTTTATGCCTTCTACTATTTCTATTTGCACTATGAGGATATCGCCATCTGGCGGCAGGGTTCCTACACGACCGAGGACTTCATCGTCGGTCTGCTCATGTTACTTCTGGTCATGGAACTGTCGCGCATCGTGCATACCGTGCTGTTCTGGGTAAACCTGATCCTCATTTTCTATACGATGTACGGCTATCTCAGCCCGATCGATTTCTTCTGGCATCCGGGCACGTCATTCTACCGGGTGGTGACCTCGAGCACGGTAGAGCTGGCAACCGGGGTTTACGGGCTCTATGCACAGATCGCGCTCACGCTGATCGCAGCCTTCATACTGCTAGCGGCGGCGGCGCGCGGCTTCGAGGCGCAGAGCGCGATGGTGATGGTCATGCGCAGGCTCGCCGGGCGTTCGCGCCATACAATCCCGCAGACAGCCGTGTTGGCCTCCGTCTCGGTCGGCATGGTAAGCGGGAGCGGCTCGGCCAACGTCGCGGTGACCGGCAGCTTTACAATTCCGCTGATGCTACGATACGGTGTTCCGGGAGCTTTCGCCGGAGCCGTGGAGACTGCGGCGTCGATGGGCGGGCTCATCATGCCGCCGTTGATGGCGGTGGCCGGTTTCCTGATGGCGGAATTTCTCGGCGTGCCCTATTGGGACGTGGTGCTGCGCGGCTTTGCCCTCTCCTTCGTCTACTTCGCCTCGGTCTCACTATCCATCTATCTTCTGAGCATACGGCTCTTGCCGTCCGATCCGATCAGGGAGGTGGCCGTTCCGGTCTATGACCAGACCAAGACCGCGATCTTCTTCATTGCCATCGTCTATCTTGTGGTGGTGATGGGATGGTTCGGTATGGGGGCGCTGCGCGCCGCGCTCTTCACCGCGACCGTCATGTTTGCGCTCCTGCTGCTTGCCTTCCTCTATTTTAAATATGTGCTGAAGGATCCGGCCGTAGCGAAGGAGTCGATCCTCGGCAACCTTCGCACCACCATCGAGACCCATGCTGAGATGACGTCCTATCTCACGCTGCTCCTGGCGACGCTCGGCATCATGATCGGTCTGTTCACCGTGACCGGATTTATCAACCGTATGGGAGGCATGCTCCTGCAACTTGGCCAGTGGCACATCATCGCGCTCATCCTGATGTCC
>JBFJTQ010000276.1:0-4921 GCA_041625275.1 Binatia bacterium
CGCGCACGCACGCCGTGCTCGATCTCGGATTCTATTTACTCCCCTTCTGTGCGATCCATCTCTGCCAGTAAGCGTCGATCGATAACGTGGAAATCCAGGCTGTGCTTCGGGTAAAGTCGCGCCTCCAGAGAGTGACTCGGCTGTTCATAGCGATCCCTCCCGTAAACCAGCGAGGCGCGCAGGCCACCAAATTAGGCGTGAATGTACAAATCGGATTGAAAGGTCTCGGCGGTCGGTTCGATGAGTGCCTCAGTTTCACAAGCGAGTTTCCCCGAGTAACAGCGTGAAAAAGGGCAGTGGTGTTCCTGTCTTCAGTTAGCTGAGGTCGGCCGGGGGTGCGGCACACAATCAAGGCGCAGAGCCTTCTCCGGAAGCCTGTAGCCCGGACTCAAGACGAACGAGGGAAGTTATTAATGCTCGCCGCTTTTCCCTCTATGAAATGTAACGCCTTCAAGGCGAGTCACTAGGGCAATGAGGCTGCGGAGTCTTATCCGCGAAAAAAACCTCTCTTTTCGGGCGTTGTTTTGATAACGTTACTAACTGGGGAGAACCTTTTGATCACAGACAACGAAGGCGTGCAATTTTTGCAGTGGTGTTTGCCCAGGCTGCACCTGCGCTGGCGGGGCTTTCGCAAAGTGCGACGCCAAGTTTATAAGCGGATTAACCGCCGGCTGGCGGAATTGGCGTTGCGCGACTTGAAGGGATATCGCGAATACCTGGATACCCACCCCGAAGAATGGAAAAAACTCGACGCTCTTTGCTGGATCGGAATATCGCGGTTTTATCGCGATCACGGAGTTTTTGAGCTTTTGGAAAACGAGATTCTTCCTGACTTGGCGACAAAGGTGCTTACCCGCGGAGAGCACGAACTTCGCTGCTGGAGCGCGGGTTGCGCAGGCGGCGAAGAGACTTATACCCTCGCGCTTCTTTACCACTACCGACTCGCACAACGGTTTCCGATGCTTCGTATACAGATCATGGCCACGGATGTCGATCCTAGGGCCATTCGCCGGGCAGAGCGCGGCTGTTTCCCCGCCAGCAGCTTGAAAGAGCTGCCGCCGGAGTGGCGATTGGACGCGTTCGACCAGGCTGGCAACGAACTGTGCCTCAAGGATGAATTCCGCGGCGCCGTGACATTTATGGTTCAGGATATTCGCGAATGCGCCCCGCAAGCGCGCTTTCACCTCATTTTTTGCCGCAATCTTGTCTTTACCTATTTTGACGAAGCGTTGCAGAGGAGCGTGATTGAACGCATGGTACATCAATTGGTGCCGGGCGGTGTCTTGGTCGTTGGAAAGGGCGAGGCAATTCCCGAAGGGCCATGGGGCCTGAAGGCCTGGCTGCCAAAAATGGGAATTCTTCGCAAGGGCGAAGAAGGGAAAGAAACCAAGAAGAGCCTTGTGTTTCAAGATAAAGAATTAGTTTAAACAGCAGCGGCTTTTCTGTCTTTGGCGATCGACAAAACTCAGGGGCTGAGCACTCGCTTGATGAGGGGTCGCAATCGTGGCAACGTGCGGATGATTAATCAGAGGGGCGAAGCTGATGGTTTTTTGAGGCCTGTTAAGAGATCACCGTTCAGGGTCAAGCCTTTCGAGCCAAAGGCAATGCTCCCGTGGCTTGATCTAGGACGGCAGCGGTCGGTCGTGCAGTGAAACGCAAGGAAAACTTCAAATGGGTGGCCACGCACCAACGACGGCAGTGAAACTTTACGTTCAGGTGCCTTCGGCTCTCCAGGCTTCACCGTTGGGTCAGTTGATCGGATTGTTCAATCTACTTAAATCCCAGGACATTAGGACTCGCAGTTCATCCGCTTGTGAAATGGCAATTGTATGGTTGTGGTTGAACCAGGAGTGAGAATTATTGATAAGGACTTAATTCCCGAATGAGCAGGGGAGAGTAATATATGACTACGCAGTTGAAAGAGAGGCAGGAATCAGGAACGGAGCAAAGGGGCTATGCCGATTTCCAGGACCATATCCGCTCCTTGGAGGCGGCCGGTTTGCTCGTGACGATAAACCAGCCGATTAATAAAGACACGGAGATGCATCCGCTGGTCCGGTGGCAATTTCGAGGCGGCATCCCGGAGGCGGAGCGCAAGGCCTTTCTCTTTACCAACGTGACCGATGCCCGCGGGCGCAAATATGAAATTCCGGTCGTCATCGGCGCATTGGCGGCCAATGCGGCGATCTACAGCATCGGCATGGGCGTTGACATCGATGCCATCAGTCAGACGTGGAGGCGCGCTATTCAGAATCCGATACCGCCGCGCACCGTTGCGACCGGACTTTGTCAGGAAGTGGTCGTCACCGGCAAAGAGCTGGAAGGAGAGGGTAATGGCCTCGATGCGCTCCCGATTCCCGTTTCTACACCGGGATATGACTGCGCTCCTTACCTTACGGCTGCGAACTGTGTCACGCGCGACCCTGAAACGGGAACGCAAAACATGGGGACTTACCGGGCGGGCTTAAAGGCCCCGAACCGGCTCGGAGTTCGAATGGTCGCCAGAGCGGGGGGCGCGGAAGGTTATCTTCACTGGGAGAAGTACAAAGCCCGCGGGGAGCACATGCCGTGCGCATTTGTATTGGGCGGTCCACCGGCCGTTGCGTACGTTGGTCCTCAGAAGCTTCGCATTGGCTTGGAGGAAATGGCGGTTGCGGGCGGTATCGTCGGGAAGCCGATCAATCAGGTAAGGGCCAAGACGGTGGACCTGATGGTGCCGGCGGAAGCGGAGATCGTCATTGAGGGGTGGATCGACACCGAGTATCTCGAGCCCGAGGCTCCGTTCGCGGAATCCCACGGTCATGTGGCCCTCGAGGACTACAACATGATCATGACTATCACCGCGATTACCCGCAGGCGCAACGCGCTTTTCCCCTCGATCATTTCGCAGGTCACGCCGAGCGAGTCGAGCGTCATCAAACGCGTCGCCTACGAGCCTCTGTTTCTTACGCACTTACGGGAAAATCTCGGGATCAAGGGCGTCCTTCGCGTCTCGATGCATGAGCCGTTGACGAACCTGCGCCGAGTGATCTTCATTCAAATGGAGCGGGGGACGCCGCAGACGGAGGTCTGGCGCGCCCTGTACGGCGCCTGCTCCCTGCAGGCGCTTTGCGGCAAGTACGTCATCGCGATCAACGACGACATCGATCCCGAAAATGGCGATGCGGTCTGGTGGGCGCTCGCCTACCGGGCGAATCCGACACTCGACGTTCAAACGCTGCGGCATCGCAGCGTGTACGGGCCGCGCGTCGAGCGCGGCGACGGGCAGGATTCGACGTTGCTCATCGATGCGACGCTTAAAGGCGATCTTCCGCCCATCGCGCTGCCGAAGCGGGAGTATATGGTACATGCAAAGGGATTGTGGGAGAAGCTAGGTCTGCCGCCGCTCAAGCCCGAGGCGCCATGGCACGGATATTCGCTGGGCGACTGGACCAAGGACTGGGATGCGGCGGCACTGCGGGCAGTGGAGGGCAAATACCTGGAGAACGGCCGGCTCACGGCCCAGCGCCGGCGCAACGACGTGAGGCCCAATACATCGATTCGAAAATTGCCTCGGTAAAGCTAGGGCAAAAAATGACCAGGATGCAGACTCTAATCGAGGTTAGGGATGCGGCACAAACACGCCTGTTTCGGAGGGAGTGAGTCGCGAAACTCGCGGATCTCAGTATCCGTGTCTAGGGGCGAGTGGGGCGGCTCGTTTGCGAGCCGTCTCTAAAGCTTTACGAAAAAATACTTTTGCCATGGCGCGCTTGTAATCCGCCGGAGCCCGCGCATCCGAATAGGGATCCATCTCCGCATCCAGAGAGGCGACCGCCTCCTGAATGGTTGCCTCGTCAAGTCGCGTCCCGCGTAAGATGTTTTCCGCAGTCATTCCTTTCACATATGTGGGGCCGACTCCGCCCAGACCGATACCTGCTTCGGTGCACACATCAGTTTCGTCTAGCGCGAGGTAGACGGCGACACCGACGAGGGCGAAATCACCGGATCGCCGCTCCAATTTGAGATAAGCGCCGCCGGCACCTGGCTGCGGCGAACGGATCCTGACTTCGGTGACGATCTCGCTGGGTTGCCTTGCGGTTTCGTACATGTCCGTGAAGAAATCCGACCCTTGAACGAAGCGCTCGCCGTTTGGGCCAAGGCAGCGCACTTCCCCTCCCAGAGCCAGGAGAACCGGACCCCAATCTCCGCTCGGGTCGCCGTGAACCAGGGAACCGCCTATGGTGCCGAGGCTTCGCACCTGGGCGTCCCCGATATGACGGACTGCGTCTCCAATCGCTTCATAGCGTGCGCGGATAATCTCCGAATCTTCAACGTCAGCATGGGAAGTCAACGCTCCAATGGCCAACCGGTCCTGCTCCTGCCGGACGTAACTTAATCCCGGGATGCGGTTCAAGTCCACGATCACCGCGGGATTGGCGAGGCGCAACTTTAAGAGTGGAATCAGACTCTGCCCTCCGGCAAGCGGCCTGGCGTCATTGCCATAGCGCGCCGTTAGATCCATCGCCTCCGACAAAGAGGTGGGGCGGTAATAGTCAAATTTATTCGGGTACATCGTCCTACTGCCTTTACTTACTCCAGGCCGATTTATTCGCGGTCGAATAGAATTTCGGGGTGAGCTCTGTGTCGCCGTCTTTCCTCGGATTTTGAACAAGCCAGGCTGCCCCCCTGTTGAAAACTCTCCTGCGGTCCCGATGCTCCGTGAATATGCGAATCATTTTTGTTGCATCCCGCTAGTGTCCTGGAACCAAAGTTCGCTGTATGAATTCCTCGTCATTTCGTCCGAAAATCTCCCCTTCCCCTCTTTGCCAAAGAGGGGTTAAGATGCCAGAGAGAAAATACCCCTTTGAAAAAGGGGGAAAAAGGGGGATTTGAATTCGATTCGAGTCGCGACCATCATTTGCATTCTTTCAACGAACTTCAG
>JBFJTQ010000277.1:0-4899 GCA_041625275.1 Binatia bacterium
GCGGCATGCGGCGAAAATCGAGTATAATGGGAAAGTGTGCAAGTTTACCTTAAAAGTCCCCGCTTCGAAGGAGCAAGTGATCAAATTGGGGAATTTAAGCTGTCAAGTTAATTAAGAAATGAATCACAGGCAACTCAGCGTTGGTCAAATTATCCTAACTGCGCTAATGGCTGCGACCACCGCTTTGGTAGTTTCATCCAACGCCATGGCGGCGTGCACTATTAGTACGACCCCAGTGAACTTCGGCAACTACAATGCCTTCAATCCTGCTCCGGTGGACTCAACCGGGAGCGTGACCTATGCATGCCAGTCATCTGATAAAGACATTACGATCAGCCTAGATCGAGGAGGCGCATCTACGTTCAATCCTAGGCGGATGCTCAAAGGTAGCGAGGCCTTGAGCTACAATCTATTCCTCGACGCGGCGCGGACCGTTATCTGGGGTGACGGAACTGGCGGCACGCAAATTTATTTCGACTCAAATCGACCCCCGCGACCAAGTGTGACGGTTACCATTCACAGCCGTATTCCCCCCGGGCAGGATGTGACCGTGGGTACTTATACCAACACGATCACGGCAACAATTAATTTTTAGTGGTGACTGGCTTACGATCCTCGCACGCGTCTATTTCTTCTTGGGGGCATCTTCTGGTGATTCTTCTCCCGGCTGTTTGCCCGGCTCGAAGCCGCCGACTTCGTGATAGACGACTTTCTTGTCTTCCTCAAAAGCCCTCACCGTTGGAACCTGACCCGGTAAGCCGAGCTTTTTCCATTCTCCCGCGACTTTGTCGTAAATCTCCCGGCGCAGGGCGGTTCGTTTGGAAAAAACCGGCAGGTAGCGGTGCTCTTTGCACGCGTTAATGAGCGCCTTTGAACCGTAGGGGCGTTTTTCCGCGGGGTTCTGGGTCGGGTCGAGCCAGGTGCTCCAGGTGTTGCGTAGCACGTCGATATCATCGACCGGGTTGCAGCGGCTGGCCATGGCCCAGATCACCTGGTCCGTGTCGGTGGGATCGACATCTTCGTCTACGGCAATGATCCATTTGGCGTAGTAGGCGCCTCCCGGGACCTGGGCTGCCAGTGCGAGCGCCTGTGCCGCATGGCCCGCATAGCGCTGCTCGAGTGCAAGTACTGTCATACCAAAGCCGCCTGCTGCCGCCGGATGAGAGTAGACCCCTTGAATGCCGGGAATGCCGAGCTTGTCGAGATCATCCCAGATGCGCGCCGAACGGATGACCGAGAAGAAGCCGCTTTGCTCGTTGGACGGGTAGTCCGCCATCAGCGCATTGGTGAGAATCGGGTTGTTTCGGTAATGAACGGCGGTTACCTCAACCAACGGACAGCCAGCCTCGGGCCGACCATAATATCCGGGAAATTCACCAAAGGGTCCTTCCTTCTTCACGGAGTTCGGTCTGATGATTCCCTCGATCACAAAATCGGCATTCGCAGGCAACAACAGGTCGGTGGTCTTACCCTTAACAACGGGAATCGCCTCACCTTTGATCCCACCCGCGTACTCGTACTCCGAAACGTTCTTGGGAAACGTCTGCGAACCGACGACCATGAACAAGGGGTCGATACCCCAGGCGGCGGCAACCTGCACCGGCTTACCCATCTGCCAGGCGCGTGTGATATGCAAGCGGGCGTCCTTTCCCGGGGAAAGATAAAGACCGACTTCCTTCTTGCCCTGGAACATCATCCGGTAGGTGCCGAGATTCAAATAGCCGGAATCCGGGTCGCGGGTGATCACGCAGTCGCCTGTGCCCGCATAATGGCCGCCGTCCAGCGGCCAGTGCTTAGGGATCGGCAGCTGGGTCAAGTCTATTTTGTCGCCTGTCAAGCTGTTCTCGTAGAAGCCCGCTTGAGACGGCGAAACTTCGCGCGGCGCGGTCCGGTTTTTCATCTTGTCTTTGACACGGCGGATCAGCTCGACCGTCGGCGTATCGGGCGGCTCTTCAAGCGTCAACGCTATACGACGCAGGCTTGGACCCAGAATGTTCCAAAGCAATTGAGCCTTGAACGGACTGTTTTCGTACCCTTTAACGGCTTCAAAAAGGATCGCCGGGGATGGATGCTGCTTGGCTACGAGATAGCCAATGGCGCTCATCTCCTCGTCGCAACTAACAGGCTCCGTGACGCGAATCAGGTCTCCCATCGCCTCCACGCGCTCGAGCCATTCGCGCAGGTCCTTAATCGGCGGCTTCTTTGCGCCCGTCACGGTCTTAGTCTCCGGTAAACGTTCTTCTCTTTTGGCCATCAGCAAATCCTCCAAGCGTGTTCGTCAGTTTCTTACTTCAGATTGGCGTCAAAGCCGAGCCCCTTTGGGCAATAGCGACTTGAAGTAAGCAAAAGCATCGTAAGAGCGGTAGATCATGTTCTCTTTCATAGACTCAATGTCTTTTTGCGGCATGATGACTGGCTTGCCGACGGAGCTGGCAACCCATTGCATATACGCCGTACGTTCCAAATATATGGCATGTACGGTCGAATATTCCAAGCTGTCGCCTACAACCACGATGCCGTGGCCCTGGAGCAACATGGCCATCCGGTCACCCAAGGTTTGACATATCTCCTTACCGTCCTGGACGGTATAGATCAGCCTTGGGCTTGGGAAAATCGGTGTTTCAGGAGCAAAGGGAGCGGCCTGATTGTAAATCGGCAGCAGGGGAACACCGGCGGCCGAAAACGCGGTGGCAAGGGGCTGGTGGGTATGCACCACGGAGTTCACGTCCGGCCGCGCTTCATAGACCGACGCATGAATCATGGTTTCCCGCGGCGGCGCTTTGAGCTTCGTGACTTCTCGTTTAGCCCCGGCCTTGGCATAATTCTGCTCGCAGATCTGCTTGTATTCATCGATATCCACTTGAATGATGTCTTTGCTGGAAATCGCGCCTAGCGGAGCCAGGACAGGCTTGATCAAGAAACGCCGCGTACTCGGAATGCGAGCGCTGACATGTCCATGATAGTCCGCCAGACCCTGATGGAACATGATTCTGTTTCCCAAGGCCACCTTTTTCTTTAATTCTTCAAGTTCCTTTTTCCCGATGTCCACACCATATCCCCTTTCTAGTCTAAGATCTCGTAACTTGTGCGTTGCTCTCGCTCTTCCTTTGTCAGCAGCGGATCCTGGCTGCTATTCGACCACTGAATGTTCATCCAGTTCCATTGATCTGGATAAGCACGAACGGTCCGTTCCAGCCACTGTGTGATTCGCAGCGTGTTCTCTCTTATTTCCGCCCTGCCTTTGGCGGAGCGGAGCAGTTCCAAGGGCGGTTCGATGACCAGCTTGAGGCTGTCATCCGGTTGCCTAACCATGAGGACCGGGACAATTTGAGCGCCGGTTCTAAGTGCTATGGTCGCGGGGCCGCGGCGGGCCAAAACCGTATGACCAAAGAGCGGCACGTGAATGCCGTTACCCTTACGGTATTCGTCGGCGATCATAACTGCCACGCCGTTGCCACGAAGAACCTCGTAGAGTTCCTCCAGCGCCTCGCGCCGCGGTCTGGCGTGAATCGTGTTCTGGCGCGCTCTCAACCTGAAATCGTCCATGAGCTTGGCAAAATGGCCGTCTCTCGGCTGGTTGACCAGAACAAACGTGGAATAGCCGGCGATGGTTAAACGCGTTCCGACGATAAAGAAATTGCCCAGATGAGCGCTCAGGGCAATGACGCCCCGGCCCTGTGCCAGGGCGGCGTCGAGATTTTCGCGCCCCGAAATTGGAATCTCTGAGCGCAAATCGGCATCCGAGGATTCCAGCGTTATGCCGATTTCAACGCAGGAGCGAAAGAAGTTGCGCAAGGATCGGCGCACGATTCTTTCAATTGCCGTTCCGTCCAGTTGCGCTCCCAGTGCCACGCCGAGGTTAAAAACCGATTTGTTACGGAAGCGGCGAAAAAGCCGGTAGCCGATTGTGGCAAGCCAATCCGAGATACCGAAGAGCCATCGGCGCGGCAGGATTCCGGCCGCCAGGCATCCAGCCTGCACCCCGAGCCGCGTGCTCAGATAAGCAAATTTTCCAGTGAACCAATGGGTCATTAAGTTTTGTACGGTAATGGGCTCGGCACGCTGAAAGAGCGTCCCGAAGGACGCTAATCTACGACACTTTCACCCCCCTCGCAAGCATAGGCATTTCCATTGACAAGCGACCAGCTTGGCGGCAGAGCGCAAATAAATTAAGTAAAAACAACGAGTTATCCCCAAATCCAAGGAAAAGTTCCACAGCCGGGCTGTTTTTATTGAGAGGTTTTTATGTTACACACTCAACACGAGCCTATCTGTAAGGACTGTCTAACAATGCGGATGATGTTGCCTCCTTTGAAAGAACGGCGTGTGGTTGACCGACTACTGTCGTCTTTTTTTCATCAATACAGGCCTCAAGACTTCAAGAAGGCTGTTTCCGCTCTTTGCCGTTTTTACCACCTCAAAAACCCCAAGGTGGAGTGGTTCGAATACATTGATTGGGGAAAGACAGCCGGGAAAACTTACGAGAACGGACAAATCTACCTAGTCCATCCGGAAAACTGGAAGAATGGTAGAAAGTACAAGTCGGAGCGAAGCTGGATCAATACTGTCTACCATGAAATGGGCCACTACGTTTTCTGGGCAGACGCCGAAAGCAAAGCCGATAAGTTCGCCATTCGCATGGTCCGGGGGGTGAACGGCCATAAATAATGCCTGCGCCGGTATGCGTAAGTCCAGTTCTTTTCCACCACAACGTGGCGAGTCATGGATTACAAAGACACATTAAACCTTCCGAAGACTAAATTTCCCATGCGGGCGAATCTCCCGCAAAACGAACCCAAACAGGTTGAAAAGTGGGTGCGGGAGCAGCTTTATTTTAAGATCCTCGAAGCCAACAAAGGCCGGAAGCGATTCATCCTCCATGACGGTCCGCCGTACGCC
>JBFJTQ010000278.1:0-4877 GCA_041625275.1 Binatia bacterium
CCAGCGCTCCTACCCCGGCTTGCCGTCGATTCTTGGCCGGAGAAAGATCGGCGTGTAAATAAATATGAAAATGAGAAATGCCACGATCCACAAGATTCCCGACAGCGCGACGAATTGAATCAGCGACTGCGGAAACAAAAGGGGCAGCAATCCCCGAATAATAGCCGCGAGATTCATCAATGCAAAAGCCACGGCCATCGCAGGGGCCGCCTTTAGCGGCCTTCCCGTATGCCCCAGAGAGACCCGAGCCATCATGCCGAGGGTGAGGACGCCTATGACGCCGACGGTAAAGGCATGGAGGGTAAATTGCCCGGGCACAAGTCCAAGCGCCGCCGCCGCCTTGAGTCCAAACCCTACCACGACCCAGGCGTAACCAAGGTGAAGTACCCACAGAAGCGCGACAGACCAATAACGGTTCGTGTACCAACCCGCGAGGCGGATGCAATTAACGGAACCCGCCAGCGCCGCCAAGATTCCCGCAAGAACCGAGTCGGGGAGAATGAGTTCGACCAGCAAAAACGCAACGACACTGCCCAGAGAAAGGTATTCGATAACCGCCCAGCGTTTCGGGATAAAACCCTGCAGCGCACGCTCCGTGAAAAACGGAATCACTCGCCCACCCATGATCACAATAACAACGATCACGAGATTCAAGCCGAGGAGCGTGCCCCGCCTGGCGACATTCTGGGCAAGACCAAGCAATTGGAGATGAACGAGGAGATCGGCGGCAAGAAAGGCCGCAAGGATGAGCAGAAAAAAAAGATTTCGTTTTTGCCCGCTCCGCAGCAACGGCTGGCCTATGCCAACGGCCAGGGCGGGCAGAAACGACAGATCCACCAGCGCGATGAGCCAACCGGGAAGCGCGCCGGGAAAAAACGGCACGATTCGACCTAATGTCCAGAGCGCGGCCATGCCCGCCAACGGAGCACCCGCTGGCGTCTGCATGTTGGTCCAATTACGAACCGCCGTTAGCAGAAAACCGGCGATCACTGCGACCGTGTAGCCGAAGATCATTTCGTGGCTGTGCCACACGATCTGACCGTAATAGGTCATGAGCGTTAAACCGGCGGCAAACGTGAGAGCCCAGAGCGCAATCAAAATGACGGCAAATATTCCGGCGAGTAGGAAAAAGGGGCGAAACCCCAGAGCAAACAATACGGGCATGGTATCTAACCGATGGTGAAAATCAGACTATCATTTTCTAATAAATCTTAGCGAGCCTGGAAACAACGCGGCGAAAGATTCAAACCCCGCTCTTCGTAAGAGCCAACACATCCCATCGCCGCCCTTTACCGTGGGATCTCGATCGCAATTACCACGTCACACCCCCTGCCGTAAGTGTAATCGGCTGCGCGCCGCTTTCATTCCGAATTCCGCTGTTGCAGATATGGTATCAGCCGAGCCAGGGGTGAGCCTGGAGTTGCGAAGATTGCCCTCCGGGATCTCAAATTGCAGATCTCAAAGTGCAAATCTGAAAGATGTGATCTGCAATTCCTCGCTGAGCGAGGACTAGGCCTATTGTCTCCGCGACGAGAGGGTCATGCCGGACCCCTTAAGAAACTTTCTCCTGCGGCATCCGGATTTATACCTCTCACGGCTTGCAATGTCTCCTGTGATTACCCTAAAAGAGACCCAACTCCAAGGGATTTTTTCACTTGACAGCCAATCTGGCCTTTGAGACTGTTCCGTTGCTTAGCGGTTTGCCTGTCGGACCGTAACGCGCTCATCGGGCAAACCCGCCTTCAGGAGGAAAAATGAAGCGAAGCATTGAGAGAATCTTAACCACGCACGCCGGTGCGCTGCCGCAACCGGATGACTTGAAGCAAATGCACGTTGCCAAAGACAGCGGGCAACCATTGGACGAAAGTGACTTTGTCAAACGGATCCGAACCGCTGTTGCCGAGGTCGTCAAGAAACAACTCGAGTGCGGTCTCGATATCATTAACGACGGCGAAGTCGGCAAGTCCAACTTTTCCCGCTATGCCCGCCAGCGCCTCAGCGGGTTTATTGAACGGGAAACGAAAGCCGGCGACCAAGTGTCGTCTATTTTCGCTCGCGACATGGTCGAGTTCGGCGATTACTTCCGCAAGCGTATGGGCGGCATTCGCGGTGAAAACGTCAAGCGGGTTTTCTGCAACGCGCCGCTAAAATACGTCGGTCACGAGGCGTTAAAACAGGAAATCGATGACTTTAAGGCGGGGCTTCAAGGACGGCGATATGAGGAGGCCTTTCTACCCGCCATCGCCCCGGGCACCATCGAGCACTGGATGAAGAACGACTATTACCCCTCCGACGAGGCCTATCTAATGGCCATCGCCGACGCCATGCACGAAGAGTACAAGGCCATTGTCGATGCCGGTTTTCTTCTGCAAATCGACGACCCGGACCTGCCCGACGGTTGGCAGTTCATGTCGCAGATGACGGTGCCCGAGTACCGGAAGTATGCCGAGCTGCGGGTCGATGCCCTCAACCACGGCCTGCGAGACATTGCGCCGGACCGGATTCGTTTTCACACTTGCTGGGGGAGCTATCATGGTCCCCACAAGTATGACATTCCGCTCCGAGACATCGTCGACCTGATTCTTAAAGTGCGAGCCAACACCTACTCCGTTGAGGCTGCCAATCCACGCCACGAGCATGAGTGGCGCGTGTGGGAGGAGGTCAAATTTCCCGAAGGCAAGGTGCTGGTTCCGGGCGTCGTCGGGCATGCCACCGATATTGTAGAGCACCCTCAGGCGATCGCCGATCGGTTAATACGGTATGCCAAGCTTGTCGGTCGCGAAAACGTGATGGCCGGGACGGACTGCGGCCTGGGGCCGCGGGTAGGCGATCCCCAAATCGCCTGGGCCAAATTCGAAGCCATGGCCGAGGGTGCACGCATTGCGACCAAAGTGCTGTGGAAAAAATGAAACCGAGGTGCATGTGACGGAATAACGAGATTAGAGTATCCAATCTGTTCAAAGGGGGGATTGCCTATGAACACAGAACGGAATTTACAATGGCTCGTAATCGCCGTCTTTTTTATCGGAGTGCAGTTCATACCCGCATCGGCCCAAACCCAGCAGCTTCCCAAGTCGGTGACGATCGCGTCCAATCCTCCTGGCTCGGTCTTCTACGCCCTGGCGAGCGGGCTAGCCAAGGTCGTGAGCGAAGGCGCGCCCTTCCAGGTCGTTGTTCAACCCTATACAGGGACAAGCACATTTATTCCGCTGTTAAACTCAGGCGAAATCGATTTCGGAGTCAATAATGCCGTGGACATGGCTCTAGTGTATCAAGGGCCTGCCAAGCTGAAAATTGGCGGCCGGAACCCATTTCCACATACTCCCAACATCAGGTTGGTGATGCGGGGCGCCCCTCTTTTGATAGCCGCAGTGGTGCGCAAAGACTCTCCCATCAAAACGATCCATGATGCCAAAGGCAAACGCTTTGCCGGAGAGTACCCAGCGCAGCTGGCAGTCTGGTACAACGCCTACGGCTACCTGACCAGCGCGGGGCTAACCTGGGATGACGTCAAGGTCGTGCCCGTGCCTGGCGCAAACGAAGGATTGGATGCGCTGGTCCAAGGGCGCGTTGATGCTGCGATGCACGCCGTTAACTCCGCCAAAGTCAGAGAGGCCGATGCTGCCATAGGAGTTCGCCACATTTCCATGGACTGTTCCCCCGAAGGAGAAAAGCGGTTGCGGAGGGCAATCCCCGGATATTATCCCCGCTGGCTGAAAGGTCGGGAGGCAGCAGCGATCGTCGAGGATACCTGCGTGGAAGCCTATGACATCTATCTTACAACCCATAAGGCCTCCTCCGATCAGGTCGTCACCACCATTCTCAGGGGCATCTGGGACAATATCGAGAAGCTCCCGCCGCTTCACCCGACATTCCGCGAGTGGACCCGAGAACGCGCCCTAGACCCTGACGTAACCCTTCCCTACCACCCGGCAGCGATCCAGTTATACAAGGAGCGCGGCCTCTGGTCGTCGAACATGGAGGAAGCACAGCGAAAGCTTCTGAGCATGAACCCGTGAGCGCTCACCCCGACCATTGCCGCCGAGTGGTCACGGGAATCCAACACGAGAGAGCTTTGGTAAACTGAACTCTGATCGCTTCAACCCACGATTCCTCGACCGTAGAGAGGACATCGCACCAAGTCCAGCTCCATGCCGGATCTTATTTGGTCGCTGCGTAGCAATATGAGTCGCGGGGCTCTTCACTGATATTCGGGTGGATGGACCAGCGCCTTAGAATCCCTTCTTTGGTCATACCCGCCTTTTCCATGACCCGAGCGGAGGCCACGTTGTCAACGTCACATACGGACCAAACACGGTAGATATCCGGTTGAGTCAATACCCATTGAAGCAGCGCTTTCACGGCCTCGGTCATGTATCCCTTTCCCCAATAAGCTCGCGTTAACACGTAGCCCAACTCCCAGCGGTGCGCGTCGACTCTGGCCGCGATCATGCCGATAAGCTTGTTTTGTTTCTTGCCGATGATTGCCCAGTGGAAGGATTTCGCGTCATTCCACCCGGCGAGACAGGAGCGGATAAACTCATGAGTGTCTTCCGTGTTGCGATGCGGCCGCCATGTCAGGTATTTCGTGACCTCCGAGTCTTGCGCGTATGAGCAAAAAATGACGTCGGCGTCCTCCAGCGTTGGCTTGCGCAGCCGCAGGCGCTCGGTTTGGAAAGTTTTGGGCGGGTAAATCACTCAGCGCAGATCCACAATTGGTGATCGCCGACTTATAAATTTGCGCGGGAAATTATTCAAGAGGTCAATGGTTAGCTAACCCTATGATCGCCTCTTTCAGGTAGCTCTGGTCGGCACACTTCGCTGCGTTTTGTGACGCCCCCTTTACTGGGTTCTCACTGAAGGCAGCATCCAAACTC
>JBFJTQ010000279.1:0-4872 GCA_041625275.1 Binatia bacterium
CCACGAACGGGGCCTGCGCGAGAACGTCCCCGTTTTCATTGACTGCCATCATCGTGTACGCGCCGGCCGGTATCAGCCGAAATTCGCGACGCAGTTTCCACTCACTGGCAAACGCGCCATATTCATTTGCCGTGGGCGTGGGCTTAACCTGATGGCGGACATCCGACATCACGCCTCCCATGACGATGCGTAGGCCAATTTCCTCGCCGGGTTCAAAGCCAGCTCCGGCGATCATGACCTCGGTATTAGGCTTGTTGGGAATTGGCATCGGGTTGATGGCCAATACCGGGCTGTCCTTGACGTACACCCATCCGCCGGTCACATTTCCCTGCGGGAGGAAATAGACTCCGCCGAGGAGAATGACGAGGAGAGTTAGGATCCACACCATCGTGGATCGGCCTGCGAGATATTTTTGGATTGGCATGGTGCCACCTCCTAAAGGTTTTTTGTGAGCCACATGTTTAGGCGTATGCCTGATGGCCCCACTATGTTTATAGGGATGGCACTTTTCTTATGTCAAGCCTGGAAAGCCAATTATGAGGAGCACGAAAATCAAGGCTAAGCGCGCATCAATCTGCGAAATGACGATATTGGCGAATGATTTGTCACGCTTGAACTTTGAGTTTGCTTCCTCTAGCTTAAATCATTATGAATTTTTGCGTCTCTCTTCGTTGCCTCGTATTAGTCATTTTTCCCCTGTTACTCTCCTCCGCCATGACGCATGCAACGGAGGTTCAGGAATTGGTTCTCGATAACGGACTCAAAGTGTTGTTGCTGGAGGACCACAAGAGCCCGGCGGTGACATTCCAGGTTTGGTACCGAGTGGGCTCGCGAAACGAGAAGGACGGGAAAAGCGGCCTTTCTCACTTCCTCGAGCACATGATGTTCAAAGGGACCCCGAAGACGGGGCCGGAGGAGTACTCGAGGATCATTGCCAAGAACGGCGGCCGGTCGAATGCCTTTACGAGCTCTGATGTCACGGTCTATTTCGCGACCATGAGCCGAGACAAGATCGGCATCGCCATCGATCTCGAGGCCGACCGCATGGCTAGCGCCTTGTTAGGCGCAACGTATTTCGAGCCCGAAAAGAAAGTCATCCAGGAAGAGCGCCGGCTTAGAACCGAGGACCAGCCCGTTTCTGCTCTCGCCGAGCTTACCAGCGCCGTCGCTTATACGATTCATCCGTACCGCCGACCGGTGGTGGGTTGGATGGCGGACATCCTCAACCTCACGCGCCAGGACTTGGTCGATCACTATAAACTCTACTACTCCCCTAATAATGCCTTCATTGTCGTCACCGGAGATTTTGCCACCGACGAGATCGTGCCGAGGATTAAAGCCGCTTTCGGATCCATTCCCCGGGGAGCCGAGCCGCCGCAGGTTCACGCCGAAGAGCCGCCACAGAAAGGCGAGCGCAGAACGTATCTCAAGAAAGAAGCCGAGCTGCCATTTATTTTGATGTACTATCATACGCCTAACCTCAAAAGCCCGGACAGCTATGCATTAGATCTGCTGACCGTGGTTCTTGCAGGTGGCCGGAGTTCGCGGCTGTACCATGACTTGGTCTATCAGAAGCGGCTGGCGCGTAGTGTGGATGCGGATTATAACGGCGTCTCTGTTGACCCGACGGTCCTTTCCGTGACTGCTCAGTTGTTACCGGGGGTCGAACCGGCCGAGATGGAGCGCGAAATCGACAGCATTGTGCAAAAGGTGCAGTCCGAGCTTGTAAGCGAGCGGGAGCTGCAAAAAGCAAAGAATCAAATTGAAGCCGCTTTTGTCTTCGGCCGCGATTCAATTTTTGGCCAGGCGATGAAAATTGGCTTTTACGAGACCGTCGGCGACTGGCGTCTGATGGACCAATACATGGACGGCATCAGGAAGGTCACGCGCGAAGATATCCGCCGCGTTGCAAAAACATATCTTGATCGTGACCGCCGCACCGTGGGTATTCTGATTCCGACGAAAGAAACGGTTCAATGAAAAACAAAATCTTGATCGCCATCATTTTATTACTGATGTTCGGAGCGCCGCGGGGCCCGGAGGCAAAAATTCGCCCTCAAAGATCGGTGCTTGAAAATGGCCTGATCTTGTTGACCTCCGAGCAGAGGGCGCTGCCTATGGTGTCGATCGAGCTGCTGATTCACGCGGGGGCACGCTACGACGACGCGAGCCAACTGGGGCTTGCAAATCTAACCTCTAGATTGTTGACCTATGGCACCACGAAGAGGTCGGCAGTGCAAATCAGCGAGACGTTGGATTTTATCGGTGCCAGACTTTCCGCGGGGTGCGGCATGGATCTCGCGAGTGTCAGTGTGACGATCCTCAAGAAAGACCTGGCGACGGGGCTGGAGCTTCTGGCCGAGATATTGATCGCGGCGAGTTTTCCGGAAGAGGAAATGGACCGGCAAAAACAAGCGATCCTCGCATCCATCAAAGCCAAAGAGGAAAATCCGGGCGCGATTGCGGAGAAGCGTTTTCTGGCGGCGCTCTATCCCGATAGCCCGTTTGGCCGGCCGGTGGAGGGAAACGAAGAGTCGGTGAAGGCCATACCCCGATCAGCCTTGAGCGAGTTTTATCGGCGTTATTACCGTCCGAATCGTTCCATCATGTCTGTTGTGGGCGACATCTCCCATCAAGAGATGAGGCAGGCGCTCAATCATGTTTTTAAAACTTGGACGAAGGGTGCGCCAGTGGAAAAACCGGCCGTGCCGTCGGCAATGGACGCCGCTCAGATCATTCGGGTGAACAAAGACCTTACCCAGGCGAATATTATCCTCGGCCACCGAGGGGTCGGGCGGGAGAATCCTGATTATTACGCAATCCAAGTGATGAATTATATTCTCGGGGGAGGCGGTTTTTCGTCACGGGCGATGGATTCTATTCGCAACGAGCGCGGCCTGGCGTATTCGGTCTACAGCTACTTTGACGCGGACAAAGGCCGGGGCGTCTTCGAGTTCGTCATGCAGACGAGGAATGAAACCGCTGGCGAGGCCATTCGTATTGCCAAAGAGGAGATTCGCCGCCTGAAGGAGCAGCCTGTCAGCGAACAGGAGCTCAGCGACGCGAAAGATTATCTCACCGGTAGTTTTCCGCTTCGTTTGGATACCAACAACAAGGTCGCTAATTTTCTCGCCCAGGTAGAATTCTTCGAACTGGGATTGGATTATCCCGAGCGCTATCCGGAACTGATTCAAAAGATCACGCGCGAAGACGTCTTTCGTGTCGCCAAGGAATATCTGCGCCCGGAAAAGCTGATTGCTGTCGTCGTCGGCAATCAAACTAAGATTGGTGACAAGTAATGATGGTCTAAAAAGCCCCAGGTGACCATTTCGCGGGAGGAATAGCGCGATTTGTTGCGCCCGGTACAAAGAAAATCCAGCCTCGAAATCCGGCAGCGTGACGCGGTGTGACATAAACAACACGTTCATAGTTGGGCTGGATTCCATGGAGACCAAATTTCCCGCACAAGATGGGGGGGAACCCGTGTCTTCTGGCTCCGCGCTCATGAAAGCCAGCCAAAGTCCCATCCTGGACGCGAACAGTCCGTTTCCGTCATGAGGAAAAATTCGCTGCCGCTTCCAGTTGCGCTCGTTCCCTAATAGAATGGCACCGAAAGGCAAATAATGTCGCAGAGGGATAGGGCGATCGGCATCCTGAGACGTTTGCGGGAAGAAGGCTACGAAAGCTATCTCGCAGGCGGATGTGTACGCGATTGCCTCCTCAACAAATCACCGCAAGACTTTGATATCACCACGAGCGCCAAGCCTGCTGAGATTGAGCGCATCTTCCAGCGCACGGTTCCCGTTGGCGCACAATTCGGTGTCGTCTTGGTGATCATCGACGAGCACCCGTTTGAAGTGGCGACCTTTCGCTTCGATGGGCCTTATTTGGATGGTCGCAGGCCCAGTCATGTGCGCTACGGCAGCCTGCAAGAAGATATCTTGCGACGAGACTTTACTATCAACGGGATGGTCTATGACCCGCTCGCGGACCGGATCATCGACCTTGTTGGCGGCAGGGAGGATCTCGAGCGGCGCCGTATCCGCGCCATCGGCAATCCGCGCGAAAGGTTCGAGGAAGATCGCCTCAGAATGGTGCGGGCGGTGCGTTTCGCCGCGACCTTGGACTTCAACATCGATGATTCGACCTTTGAAGCCATCAGGCAACTTGCCCCGTCCATCACGCGCATTTCCTGGGAGCGGATCGGGGAGGAGATCACGCGGATCCTGACCGAGGGCGGCGCACGCAAGGGCTTTGAGCTCTTGGACGCGAGCGGTTTACTCGCAGTTGTGTTGCCGGAGATCGAAGCGTTGAAAGGAATTCAACAGAGCCCGGCCCAACATCCTGAGGGCGACGTTTTTACGCATACGCTTTTGACTCTGAGTCATCTCGATGCTGCCGCCGAGACCCTGGCCTATGGCTGCCTGCTTCACGATGTGGGCAAGCCGGTCTGCATGCGGCAGGAAGGCGACCGCATCACATTTCATGGTCACACCGAAAAGGGCGCGGAAATGGCCAAGGAAGTCCTCAAGCGGCTCAAAAGGGGGCGGGCGGTCTGGGAGCAGGTCGGCTATTTGGTGCGCAATCACTTGCGCCACACGCAAGCGCCCAAGATGCGCCTCAGCACGCTCAAGCGGTTTTTGCGCGAGGAGGGAATCGAGGAACTGCTGGAACTCGCGCGGATCGATGCCCTGTCGGCAAGCGGGGACTTACGTTACTATCGATTCTGCAAAGAGCGCTTGGCGGCACTCAAACAGGAGGAGATTCACCCTCCCCCGCTGCTGCGCGGTCAGGATCTCATCGAACTGGGGTTTATTCCCGGCCCCATTTTTGCCGACATTCTAAGGCAAGTGGAGGATGCACAGCTTGGCG
>JBFJTQ010000280.1:0-4865 GCA_041625275.1 Binatia bacterium
CGCTCGACCAGATCGCCCAGGCGCACGAGGCGGTCGAGAAGGGAAACAGCGGCACGCGGTCGGTGATCGTCATGACGTAGGGTGCGGAAATGGGGATCGGACCATGCTAAGTCTCAGCATTCATAATATTCTTCGCAGAAGAGAGTGGTTTCCGACCATAGCAACTCAATTGTGCCGGCATTTTTGGTCCCGCGAGCTTCACGTTGTTACCCAAGCGTATACGTCCCGGTGACCTCCTTTTTGTCGCGACGCACCCCTATATAAGCCGGATTCCGCAGTGGAAAGTAAATTAGGTGTCCCGGCCGGGGCGACCCTTTCGTGGCAAGGACAATAGGCCGCTGGTTTTGAGCGGACAATAATGGCCGGTGCATAGAGTGGCCGTCTCATAGCGAAGGCCACGACTTGCCAAGATGCAACAACGACTGAGAGACTGGGCGCCTAAACGAGGCGTGGCGTTTGAACATCTTGATTTGTTTGTGAGGGTTTGAGTAGAAGTCGAGACACGTTTTCAAGTGATTCGAAACGGAAACCGCCTATGGCGCATGGGTTAAGCCATCTCTGGGGCGTATTGCTGCCCGTTTACCTCCTCGCGGTAGCCACGATGGATTCCCTGGAAGTGACAAACCGCGAATACTCGCAGTTTGTCATGGCGACTGGGCACCCGTCGCCCGATTACTGGATTAATGGCCGATATCCCGCGGGCACAGAGAAGGAGCCTGTTGTCTTGGTGACTTGGCATGATGCGGTATCGTATTGCCGCTGGGCGGGGAGGCGGTTGCCCACGGTGGACGAATGGATGTCGTCTTGTGAGGGGGACAGGCTCAAGACGCTCGGCCATGTCTGGGAATGGACTTCGACAGACGTAAAAATAGGCGAGCAGACTTTTAAGGCTCTTTGTGGCCCGGGCGGCTTTTGCGATTGCTCTCACCGCTACCTCCCGGAGTGGAAGAACGAAGTTAAAGGGTTTCGCTGTGTCCGAGACTCGATGCCTGTGACTTGGCTGCCGCGATTTTTGATGCAAGCAGGTTTTCTGTAGGCACACACGGCTCGATTTGGTGGGCATCTAGTCGCGGCTCGATCTATAAGGCGTGCGGCGGCGCCGATAACGTTGCGCAGGTTAATGCCCTGTGCTTTGTTATCCCGCAAGCAGCTGGCAGAGAGGCCGGATGTCATCGAGCGTCTCCAGCCGCTCGACATGTTCCCTTAGCCTCTCGGCCGCGCTTTCGTCGATGGCCTGGCGCGCGCACTCGGTGAATTTCGCTCTTAACTCATCCTGAGTCATAGGGACTTCCGGGCCCCCCTTGGCGTGCTGCACTTCGCGCGCCAGCGTTTGGCCGCTTTTCAAGCGCACGGTTACGCGGCAGGGACGGCTTCCGGCATCGCTTGCCTTGAGTGTATTGTCCACGCTCATTTCGATTTTTTCCGCAAGTCTTAAAACATTCTGATCGCGCACGGCTGCGTCCGTGAATGCCTCCAGCGAGACTTTTCCGTCGATGATCGCCCGCGCCAAAACATAGCCCATGCAAAACTTTCCCTGAATTCCGGTTTGGGGGATCCGAAACGCAATTCGGCCATAGGTGTGCTGCGTAACCCCCACAGCGATGGACTCGATCATCTCCGCTGTGATGCCATGCTTTGCCCTGAACTCGAGCGCTGCGTCAATGGCCTGATGCGTCAACCCGCCGCATGGATAGGGTTTTATTCTGATTCCCTCGCTAACCAGGGCGTAGGACTCTCCGAGCTCACGAATCACGCTGTCGGCGCTGATCGCCTGCTGGTAAAACACTTTGGAGAAGCCGTTTTCCGCTTCCATGGCGAGCGCATTGGCCGTGAAGCCAGATTGGGCGAGCTTGGCTGCCAGAATGCCGTTCCTTGCCCCCAACCCGACGTGCAGCGGCTTGGTCATGGTACCGAAATTTGCCACGATTCCGCTGGCCATGGAGGCGGTGATTCCGAGCGCCATGCCGACCCGGGATGCGTCAAGCTTCAGTAGCTTCGCACAACCGATAGCCGCGCCGAAAGAACCCAGGGTCCCGGGTGCGTGCCACCCGTCCTGGTGCGATTCCCGCAGTGCAAAGACGAGTTTGGCGGTAACTTCGAAGCCGGCCACATAGGCTTCGATTAGTTGAGCGCCGCTAACTCCCAGGGATTCTCCCAAGGAGAACAGCGCCGGGATGATCGGCGCCGTGGGCTGGCCCATCAAGGTGAAACTGTGGTCGAAGTCCAGCGCATGAGCTGCGGTTCCATTGGCGAAAGCTGCCTGCAGCGCTGAGGACTTAAAGCGTTGTCCGATAACCGTGGCCTCCTCTTGGGCGCCTTCTTGGTGCGCGATCTGCGAGCAGAGTTCGGCAGTTGTTTCCTTGCTGCCGGCGAGGGCGACCCCCAGACAATCCAGCACTGCGATCTTTGCCATCTGGACCGCTGCAGGCGGCAGTCGTTGCAATTCGGTCGCCAGGACAAACTCGGCCATTCTTGTGCTTACGTTCATATTGTGCCTCCGCGTTGCACATCCGATGTGCCAAATGATTTTTGGGCGATCGTCATTACTTTTTTGCGCGCACTTGCCATCTGGGCGCGAGGCTATTCGAAACCCTTGCGCTTTGTCAAATAAGCTAACAGGGTGATGAAAAACTCGCCGTTCACCCTTCGACGCAGCTCAGGGCGAACTGTGGTTCATTGATGCAGCCAAATAAGAGGTTAGTGGTATCGGTTCAATAACCGAATCGGTCTGAGATCTATAATTGTCTGCTTGTGCGAGCAGGGAACTTTGTGATTTAAGTGGGAGGCAATGTTGACACGAGGAAAAGGATGCAAGCGTTTTCAATGGACGTTCATGGCGTTTATCTTGCTCTCCTCTCTCCCTTTGCCCCAAACTGAAAAGTTTTACGCGCTGGCAGTGTTCGCCCAGGAGCGCGCTCACCGGAATCGAATAGGGATGGAGTTTGTATTAATCCCGGGCGGCACCTTTCAGATGGGATCGCCAAAAAGTGAGATTGGCAGGGATAAAGATGAGGGCGAGGTTCACAGCGTGCGCCTCACACGGTTCTTCTACATGGGACGGTACGAAGTGACTCAGGGGCAGTGGGAAGCGGTGATGGGGAACAATCCCTCGTGGTTCCGGGGCTGTTCGAAGGATTGTCCGGTTGAACAAGTGAACTGGTGGGAAGCCGTTTCATATGCCAACGCGCTTTCGCGCATGGAGAAATTGGAATCGTGCTACGAATTGAAAGGCTGCCAGCGAAGGCCTGGCGCGAACGAAGATATGATTTGCGAGACGGCGCGGTTCAGAGGATTGGGATGCCGCGGCTACCGGCTGCCTACGGAGGCCGAGTGGGAGTACGCAGCCAGGGCGGGGACGCAAACTCCCCTGTACACGCCAGGGTACACGGTTAAGGGAGACAATTTTGTGCCGGAGCTCGATGCGATTGCCTGGTACGCCGGGAATAGTGGAGTCACCTATGAGGGGGGCTACGACTGTTCAACTTGGGAAGGACGGCAGCAGGCGGCTAAACGGTGCGGTACGCACCCCGTGGGGCGCAAAAAGCCTAACGGATTTGGATTGTACGATATGCTCGGCAATGTTTACGAGTGGGTAGGCGACTGGTACAGCGAAAAGCACTATCGCAGCAGTCCTGCGGTCGATCCGCTCGGACCTGCGATCGGATTCAGCCGAGTATACCGCGGCGGGAGCTGGCGCAGCCTTGCGCGTTACTGTCGCGCCGCGGATCGGAACTGGGACGAGCCGGACCACCGCTTCGACGTAGGCCTTGGGTTTCGACTCGTCCGAACGGCGCGATAATTTTCCGTGAAAACGGTAGGGCTTGGCGCCCGTGATGGCGCGGTACGTCCTGGCGCTCTGATCACGTACGAGGTGCCCGTTAGTGGGATTTTTGTATCCTGCAATAGTCACGATGGCAGTGATCCCACCACACACGAAAGGCGGGTTAAGCACGATTATTGAATCCGGACTCAGCAACGCTTCCCATTAGCATAAGCCATTCCAGCGTCGGTTCCGGTTCCCGCGCCCATCTCTCAACTAGTCGGTGAATTCGAAAGACATTGTTTGGCGGAAAGAGATGAATCGGTCCCTTTTTTTTCTTAAATCAAGGTTCGCTCAGGGACTGGAGGTTGCAGAGAATACGAACATGTCTCATATTAAAGTAAGGAGGGACGATGAGACGGAAATGGATAATAATCTTGGCAATGGCGCTTTTGGCTCCTCAGGCGAACGCCGCTGAGAAGCAGGAGTTAAAGAGCCAGAAGGAGAAGGTGAGCTACAGTATCGGGACTGACGCGGGAAGGAATTTCAAGCGCCTAGGAATCGAGCTCGACCTCGATGCCTTGGTGAAAGGTTTGAAGGACGCGCTCGCCGGGGAAAAGCCTCTCTTGAGCGAAGAGGAACTCGGCGACGCCATGAAGGCGTATCGAGAGGACCTGAAAGAAAAGCAGCTCCAGGCCATAAAGGCGGCAGCAGAGGAGAACAATAAAGAAGGGGAGGCTTTCCTCGCTGAAAACAAGACGAAGGAAGGCGTGGTGGCGCTGCCGAGCGGATTACAATACAAGATCCTTAAAGCCGGCGAAGGGAAGAAGCCAACCGAAAAAGACACGGTGGTATGCAACTACCGGGGTACGCTCATCGATGGAACGGAATTCGATAGTTCTTACAAGCGCAATGAGCCGGCGACATTTCCCGTCAAAGGAGTCATCAAGGGCTGGACCGAGGCTTTGCAGCTCATGCCGGTGGGTTCCAAATGGCAACTTTTCATACCTCCCCAACTCGCCTACGGTCCCCGGGGAGTGGGTGGTGTCATCGGACCGAACGCCACGCTCATCTTTGAAGTGGAGCTCCTTGAGATCAAGTGAGC
>JBFJTQ010000281.1:0-4864 GCA_041625275.1 Binatia bacterium
AAAGGCAGCCAATCAAATGGTGGTCGGCACGACCATTGCGGTCGTAAGCGAAGCCCTGGTGCTAGCCGCCAAGGCCGGAGTCGACCCTGCCAAGGTACGGCAGGCGCTTCTTGGCGGCTTCGCCCAGTCAAAAATCCTCGACGCTCACGGTCAGAGGATGCTGGAGCGCAACTTCAAACCTGGTTTTCGCATTGGGCTGCACGAGAAGGACATGAAAATCGCGCTGGCAAGCGGTTTTGAATATGGCGTTCCGCTCCTGGTCACAGGCGTCGTCAGCCAGATGATGGCGGCCGCGAAGTCCCTGGGAAACGGAGATCTTGATCACTCCGGTCTGGTGCGCCTCGTCGAGGAACTGGCACAAACGGAACTGAAAGCGAAGTGACCCAGCAGGTGGATCAAATCACCCGCTCTGGGTTGCGGTCTTGTCAGGATTTCAGAAGACCAGGCGCCGCTACGGTTTCCACTTGATTCTGTTCAATTGCTGCTCGGCTTCCAGTGCGAAACTGAAGTCGTAGGCTTTTGCCGGGGGAACGGCTTCATTGGCGCTCACGACCTGACGGATGATGTTGAGATCGTTTCTTTGCGTTTCCTCGTCCACTGCGCCGTTGCGGGTGAAGGTTCCTATAAGGTCGTCGTAGACGCGCGTTGCCTGCTGGCGCGAGACGCCGGAGAATTTTACCAGCGCTGCGATTGTGCCTTCTCTATCCAGGCGAACGTAACGCAAGGCCTTGATGGTGGCTCGGATGAAGGCCGCCACCGTCTTGGGCTGCTCCTTGATGAGTTTGTCCGTCGTTGCGAGTGTGCCCCATGAGTTCTTTACTTCGTTGCCGAAAAAAAACATTTCCTTCATGCCCTTGTCGATGCCAACGTAACGCTGCTCTCCGCTAAGAACAGCGGCATCCATGGCGCCTGCCAGCAAGGCCGACAACTGGTTTCCCTGGCCCGGATCGAGATAGACGACGTCTTTGTTGCTGTCGAGTCCCTGCTTGGTAAGAATCTGCCTCAACATGAAGGTCGCGATTGCGGCGACCCCGGTGGTGGCGATTTTCTTCCCTTTGAGTTCCGCGGGGTTGGTGATGTCAGGCCGGGTCAGAAGCCATTGAAGAACCCTGTCGTTCGTGGCAACGACGACTTTCAGGGGCGCGTTGGCTCTGGCAATGCTCACCAGCGCGCTTGAACCCGCCCCGGTGAACTGGACATCCCCACCGAGCATGGCCTGAATACTCGTGGTTGGAGCAATATAGATAATGTTGAGGTCGATTCCTTCCTCTTTCATGAAACCCCGCTCTTTGGCCACCGGATAAATGACCATTTGAAAGCTTTTCGTGGGGATCGCCATGTTCACGGTCTGGAGGGATTGGGCGATCACAACGCTTGGCCGTAGCAGGGGGAAGCCGATCAGCAAAAACATGAGCACAAGATAGTGTGCTGGAGAGTTTTTCACTGTAAAGCTACGGGTCATGACATTACCTCCCTGTTTTGCTTTGGGCTTTTGTTGGCTACAACTTCAACATCAAGGGTCTACCTTCAAGGGTCGAGATATAGCAAAAAGCGGGGTCACTCCGCCAGTCATGGACAAGACGAAATCGTTCCGGCAAAAAACACGAGGAGTGGCCCAAGTTGAGAAGGCCACGTGTGGTGGACAACCTGCGCGGGCTTTAGAACGCCGCGCAGGCGCATTGGCCTGCATAGGCTCGCAAGGCGCCCTCCAGCGCGCCCCTGGGTTGACATTGCCTTGAGAGCGTCTGGCCCGATGGTCAAAGGGAAACTTCGCTCAGCGTTGCAAGGGAGAATACTCACCCCCAGCCCCAAGCCGATCGGCGTCCCCCTTGCAGCACCTACGGTCGTGATCCCCCCTATGGCCTCAATGCTCCAGGCACAACCCACTCGGAGGCCACCTGATCTACGCGCCCTCTGACTTCTGGCTCTACTTGCGCTACAAGTTTTCGCAGCTGATGGAAATCCACAGTCAGGCGCTCGTCCAGGCAGATGAGGTAGTCGTCGAAAGTCTTCGCGGCCAAGGACTGGGAGTGGCCGAAACGGTTTTCCAGAAGGCGGAGGGTGGCCTCACGATGCGCCTTGAGATAACGGATTCCTTCGCTGTGCGCCTTTAGGAACGTGGCAAACTCGTTGTTCATCTTTTGCCACAAAGCCTCATTGGTCTCGATCGTTATGGGGAGCGGGTCATCCACGATGTCGGGCCAATTCTGAATTCTCTTGAATCCCCGCTCTTCGGCAAGGAAAGCGTAGGGCCGCGGGAGCAACGCTCCCTGCACCTGACCGCTGGTAAGCAATTCGAAAACCTGTTGGTCGCTCTCTCGTAATTGCACAGCGATCTCATCGCCTGGTCGCAACTTTGCCTCCGTTTGAAACGTTTCGGCCAGTGGGGCATCGCGCGCCGGTGACTCCCGACAGCCAACGCCCTTTTCCTTGAGTTTTCGCAGATCTTCAATCCCGGCGTCTACAACGAGATAGTAAGAGCATCCGTTCATGGCGCAGCCAAGAATTCGGGTTCGCCTTGAAGCGAGATAATGGACGAGCGCCGCCCGACCAACCACCATCGAAATATGGGCTTCGCCCGTTCCAAGCCTCCTATAGCGTTCTTCCGTCCCCTGCACATGTTCCCACGTGACATCGATTCCATGTCTCTGAAAGATCCCCGCCTCGATGGACAGATAACCGCTCGGGTCGCGGGCAAATTTGCCCTCCGTGCCTTCTAACTTGCCGTACATGACCTTGATTCGATGGCCGCTCATGTGCACTCCTCAATCATGGACTCCGCAGAGCCTTCCCGTATATTACGGTGTCAGTCCACGCCCGGGTCGATCAATGCCTAGCCTTTACCTTTCCCGTAGCTTCCCTGTAAAGTCAGGGTGCGGATAAAATCTTCCAGAGCCTTGTCGTCGCGAAATTTCTTCATGTCGTACTTCCCATCATGAATCATTTCTTCCAACCCGCGGCGCGGTGGTGCGGCCACAAGCGACTTTGCATAACCAACGGGAACAAGGTGATAGATTCGGAGCGGCTCGGGAATTCCCAACAGCACTTTGAGCATAGTTTCCAGGAAGGGGGAATTTGCATCGCTCACGTATTGCGAGGCCAGGCCCAGAGATGCCGCGGCGAGATGAATCAGCAGGGTGGCGTTGGCCAGGCCTGTAACAAAATGGGATTCGGCTTTCTCCAACTTGGTTCTTATTGGATAAGCTTCTTTCACTCTCGGGTCCCCCAAGACAATGATGTGAACGGGGGCGTGGCGAAACCCGTCACCCGTCATTCTTGCCGTGCCACGCACGGCCAGATCCATCTGACGTTTCTGTTCCAGTTGCTCCAAATAGCAATCCGCGATCTTGTGACGAGTGGCACGGTCGCGAACAACAATGAATTCCCAGGGTTGGCCATTTCCGCCCGACGGCGCCCAGCGCGCGCAATCGAGAATGGCCCTGATCGCCTCATCGGATACTGGACGGTTCTCGTCATACCCACGCACGCTTCGCCGTTGCCTGACCAGCGCATGCAAATCGTCAATTTTCATCATCTTAGCGCTCCTTGATCACCTCCTGCATATGAGGCGAGCAAGTTTAACTCGCCATACCCATTACCTCAACACCAAAAAAACACAAGAAGAAACGAAAGTCATGACAGCACGGCGTTCTCAATTTCGTAAGCCGTGTGGGGTTAATAAAAAAGTTCTTGGCTTATGGTACGTCCTTAGAATGTTCGGCTTGCCAGCAAGAAGGGCTTGAACGCGGTCAGGTGCCCCGGCTCCTTTATGCATCAGACGCGAAAAATGCTTATTAGTTTTCTGCAGTACTTGTGGTATTATTTAAATTAATGCCCTCATGAACATCAATCCCATTCCTTCCGAGATCGCCCCGGAGGCTTCGCTCAGCAACCGTCTATTTTCTTACATCGGAAAGAAGCGGCTCAGGCGGTGGCTGTGGTTGGCACTCGTACCGCTGGCGCTAATCGGCTTCATAGTGGTCGAGAGTCAAACCTCGCTACTCCAATCCTGGCTCTTTACCCGAACCAACAACCGGCTCGTTTATGAAATCGCGGCGGGGTCTAGTGCGAGGATCGCCTTTCCTCGTTCTGCGCCGTTTGATGACCGTCGCGGTTATTCGAAGCTCCCCGTCTTTCTGGCGCGACTGGAGAAACAAGGCTACGGGATAACGCGGCAGGCCGAACAGTCGGAGACGATGATCGACCTCATTCACCGCGGAATCTCTCCGCCCTACGTGGAACCGCCCGAAACCGGCATCGAGATTCAAGGGGCCGATGGCATCCCTTTGTTTCGCCATGCCCAATCGGAATTCCTGTTCGCGCAGATAGACGATGTGCCGCCGCTTCTGGTCAAGACGCTACTATTCCTGGAAAATCGCGGTCTGAGCCGCTGGAGTTTTCCGCGTGAAAACCCGGCCATTGAATGGGACCGGTTATTAAAGGCCGGAGCGCTCTATATCGGCTACAAGCTTAATCTACCGGTCTCTGTCGAGGGAGGGAGCACGCTTGCCGTTCAATTAGAAAAATTTCGCCACTCCCCCAACGGGCGCACGGAGTCCCCGACTGAAAAGTTTCGCCAAGTCATCGGGGCGAGCCTGAAAGCTTATCGTGCCGGCACGAATACCCGCGCCTGGAAAGCACGGATCATCGTAGACTATCTCAATACGGTTCCCTTAGCCGCTGCGCCTTCTTACGGCGAGATCCATGGATTGGGCGAAGGGCTCTATGCGTGGTTCGGGCTGGCCTTGGGCGACGTGGTTCGTGCCCTCAATGCTCCGGCGACGACGAGCGAAAAATTGCGCGCCTTCAAGCATGTACTGACGCTGCTGATCTCGGTGCGTGCACCGTCGGTTTTTTTGGTCGA
>JBFJTQ010000282.1:0-4846 GCA_041625275.1 Binatia bacterium
ATCTGTCATTCCGAGCGCAGCGAGGACTAAATGGGCCTCGCTGGCCATTTAGTCCTGTCAGCTCTTGTCGGATTGAGGTTAATACCGGCGGTCATTTTGCTTCCGCTCTGCCTTTGCTTTTCGCCGAAGCATGACCCGAGGTTTTACGGTTAGAACGGGACATGGGGCATGGCGCACCACTTTTTCGGCGACATTGCCGATGATCAAGCGGCGGATTCCTGTGCGGCCATGAGTGGCGAGAACGATCAGGTCAATGCTGTGATCCTCGGCAGCATCGACGATCTTCTCGAATGGGTCGCCGCTTGCGATGAGATACCTGACCTTGGGCAGACGCTCGACCCATTCATGGCAGAATTGTTTCAAGAGCACCTCGGAATGATCGACCGTTGCCTTTAAGATCTTGGCGCGCTTTGCGGGCTCGCCGGAGTAAAGACTTAGAGATGCGGGGTCTGCTTCGGTGATCGGCGTTAGATAGAGTTCGTCGAAAGGATTGTCGATCACGTGAAGTAAGTAAAGATCGGCCGCGCTGCTTTCGGCGACTTTGACCCCGAGCTTGACTGCCTCCAAAGAAAAACTGGAAAGATCCACCGGACAAAGAATTCTTTTGAAATCCAGACTCATGATTTGGTCCTCCATTCGTTTCCCAGCAGCATTCCGTTGACCTTTGGATGCCAGCAAGGAGGAAATGTTTCACGACTCAACCCTGGGTTTGCGATGCATTTCGTCGATCAGCTCCTTATACCGTTCCATGATCACCTGTCGCCTCAATTTCATGGTGGGAGTTAATTCTTCGTCCACTACGGTCAGTTCCCGTGTCAGAATGGAAAATCGAGTAACAGCTTCGAATGGCGCCAACTCGCGGTTCTTTTCCTGGAGCAGCGCTTTGATCCGGGCGGTCACCCAGGGGTGCGAGGCAACTTCGGCGGGCGTCTCGAATTCGATGCCCTCTTCTTTTGCCAATTCGCGCGCACGGCCCTGATCTAGCGTGATCAGCGCCATCAGAGGTTTTTCACCGCCGCCGACGACCATCACCTGGCTGATCAGAGGATTTGTTTTGAGCAGGTTTTCGATCCTCTGGGGAGCGACTTTCTTACCCCCCGACATCACGATGAGGTCTTTCTTCCGGTCCGTGATGGTCAAAAAGCCGTCTTCGTCGATTTCGCCGATGTCACCAGTGTGGAACCAGGCCGCCTCATCTATGGTTTTCTGCGTAGTGATAAAATCACGGTAGTAGCCCTTGAAAATGTTCGGCCCGCGCAGCAGAATCTCGCCGTCGTCGGCAATGCGACATTCCACCCCCGGGAGCGGCAATCCCACCGTACCAAATTTGTAACGATCGAGCCGGTTGACATGGGATACGGTGGATGTTTCCGTCAACCCGTAACCTTCAAGAATAACAATGCCAAGAGCGTGAAAGAACTCCGCTATTTCTCTTGATAAGGGGGCACCGCCGGATATCGCCACCTTTAGATTACCGCCGAAAGCTGCGCGCACTTCGGCGAAAACAACGCGGTTCACGAGCTTCATTGCCAATTCCAGCCCAGGCCCTGCGCTCTCCCCCGTCCTTACCCGCCGGCTCCATCTCCTTCCTAGGGATAACGCCCCGCGGAAAATTGACTTGGGAACGGCGCTTGCCCGCTCGGCTCTCGATCTAATGCGGTTGAAAGCAATCTCGTAGACCCGCGGGACTGCAAAGAGAATAGTGGGACGAATAATCCGCAGATCTTTTGCCAGTGCATCCAATGACCGTGCGTACCCCACGGTCCAACCTTTGGCTACCGCCATGAAGTGCTCGAGACGCCCCATGGAGTGGGCCGAGGGGAGGAAATGCAGCGTCACGTCAGCATCGCTAGATGCGATGGCAGCATCGACCGCGTCGATCATGAATAGATAGTGTCCATGGGTCGTCAGAACACCCCTCGGCTCCCCCGTAGTTCCGGAAGTATAGATGATGGTCAAGTCATCTTCGGCGCGAAGACTTTCAATCCCTTGCTCGAAAGCCCCCTGGTTCTCTTCTCCGTACCGCCGGCCCATTTCCTCTATGCGAGCTAGGGTGAAAGCATCGTTTCCTGCTTCTCCGGTCTCGTCTTCGCTCGTGGCTGAGTCGATGATCACAACCGCATCTGGCCGAGCCAGCGCGGCCGGAAAGGGCTTTAACCGTTCGAGCTGCTGGAATGACTCCACAAAGAGCGCCTTGGGCTCGCAATCGTTCAAGATATGGTAGACCTGGGATGGCGGGCTCGATGAGTAGATTGGAACCGTCAGGGCGCCGATAGAGATACTGGCCCAATCAACAAGATTCCACTCCACCCGGTTATTAGAGAAGATGGCGATACGGTCGCCGCGGGCCACCCCGAGGGAAATCAGCCCAAGTGCGATGTTCCGCACATGCTGCAAGGCCTCATCCCACGTATAGGCTTGCCAATCCCCGCCTCGCGCGAAGCGGTAAAGAAGCTTGCCTCGATAACGCCGGGCTTGGGCTAGAAACAGAGCCGCTAGACTTGGATATTCCAACTTGTACCCCTAATTTTCAATTCCTTGTTAATAGCGCCCTCGTAACCCGCTGGCCCAACTCCTCGCGGGAAATATCATAGGTCAAAGCCAACCGGAAGTGGAATAAAAACTCCAAAACGACGGCTCGTAATACGGGCAGAGCTTCCCGGTAGCCCATCGCCCCGCTGCGCAAAAAGGCAAAGCCCGTGCCCGTCGGGTTATCGGCTCCGCGGGCATGCGCGTTCCAAGGCTTCTGAATTCCTCTGTTCAGAATCAACCTTTCATGCGAACTCCTCGATGGCCCGGACAGAGAACTTCTGCGCTTGTCATTGATGAAAAAGAGTTCCAATAATAAGTCGCACAATTGCAAAAAGGATCGTGAACATGAACTGAATACCCGCGATTTCCCCCTTTTTATTAGGCATGACTTTTGCCCGCTTGTAGTGGGAATACGGGTCTAATCCCTGGCTCTCCCACAGCGAATCAAGAGTCTACATGGCTCCAGCGAACCACTCGAAGGGGGGTCATATGCTCAACGTGATGGAATCCGACCAGCGGCTTCTTTGGGGGCTTGTGCTGGCCGCCGGAGATGGCAGACGCATGCAGCAGCACGTTGAAAAATTGAAAGGGAAGACCCTGCCCAAACAGTATGTCAATTTTGTTGGCCAGCGTTCAATGCTCGAGCATACGTTTCAGCGAGTCGAAAAGCTGATCCACGCTGAACGAATTCTGACAGTGGTCAGCGAGGAGCATCTGTCTCATGCCGAAGTTCAGAAACAGTTACATGAGCGGCCACAGAAAAGCGTGATTGTCCAACCGCAAAACAGAGATACCGGACCGGGCATTCTCCTGCCTCTAATATTTCTCCGCAAGCGCTGCCCGGAGGCGATTGTCGCCGTGTTCCCATCGGATCACTTCATATTGGAAGAATTCCGTTTCATGAACTATGTACATCTCGCGAGCCAGGCAGTTCTCCACGATCCCTCGCGTATTGTTTTGCTCGCCGTCGAGGCCCAGGAGCCCGAAACCGAATACGGCTATATCGTGCCACGAGAGGGTTTACGCGGTTTTGGCACGCGACAAGTCGCCGGTTTCGTGGAAAAGCCGAGCATGCCCATGGCACTCGAGTTGATGCTGGCGGGTGGGCTTTGGAATACAATGACCATGGTCTTCAAGGTCAAGACTTTGCTCCGATTGGTAAGCAAATACTATCCGAAGATATGGTTGAGTTTTTGCCGCATACTACAGACCATAGGCACAGCGCAGCAGCAATCGACGATCAACGAAACCTACAGGTCGCTGGAACCCGTCAACTTCTCAAAAGGCCTGCTCGAAACAATCGCCCATCGAGAGTCCGATGCGGTATCGGTGCTTCCGGTAAGGAGGGTCTATTGGAGTGATTGGGGTTCGCCGGAGCGCATTCTGCGAGTGCTGAGAACTTTACGCCATCCTGGCAGCGGAGGCTCGCCATTTCATCGTCGAGTCGAAGCTCGGAATGTGAAAGAAAGAAACAAGCGGGCGTCTCATCCGCCCGTACGCTCGCTCGTCCCGGGTGGGGCATAAACTTACAGAGTCAACCGACCAACGGGCAGAAAGGGGCGAACTGATGAACGCGATATTTGTGATTAGAATTTATCGGCTGTTAATCCTGACGGTCGTCCTGTTTACTCTTGCACTGGGTTCCTGGGCGGGGAACGGGTTTTCTCAAACCGTCAGGACACGGCAAGAGGTCACACGCATTCTTGTTTTGGAAAATGTGAAAGTACAGGACGGTGCCGTTTCCGGAGTGATTCACAACCGGTCAACGCACACCGTGCGCGATGTGGAGCTTTTTATTCGCTATACCTGGCTGTGGGATGACGAATTCCATCCCGGCAAGGTCGACCCGGGAACGTCGGCAATCCACACCTTGCGACAAGAAATCTCGCCCGGGGGAACCGCCCGCTTTACTTTCACGCCATCACCGCCACTACCGAAAGTTCGGGGAGGACGCTTCGACACCTCGGTGTCAGTGGCCGGTTTTACTGAAATTATCCCGCAGGCAAGGTAAGGACCCGCACTCGTTGATTGACCCTTACCTACCCGGCCAACATTGCATTCGGCCTCACTCTTCTTGAATCAGATAATGATCGTTGATGTGGGCAAGAATTTCCGCCCGGTCGGGATTCGCTCCACTTGGCGCTGCTCGCTCTAATTTTCGCAGCCCTTTCGCCAATTGTTGATCGCCGATCACCTCGCCGACCCAGCGGGAGAAGTCGCCGGCAGCGAGATGATGGCGCAAGGACGCTAGCGGCGCCGTTTGGATCGCGTTGCGGAATTCCAACATGTTACGTACCATCATCGAGGTACCGGC
>JBFJTQ010000283.1:0-4843 GCA_041625275.1 Binatia bacterium
AGTGCCAGAGCACGATCCGTGGGCGCCTTGTGTGAGACTTTGTGTAATAGAATCTCCTGAAACACGCGCGCGATTTGTGTCTCGATGCCCTGTCGCTTGAGCTTGCTGCACACTTTGTAGAGCGCCCTGCCGCCGCCTTCGGTCAAAGCGACAGCGGCGCGTTCGATTTCCTCACGTCGCGTCTTGGCCGGAGGCGTAATAGTCTTCTTGGAGCCGGCCACGAAGCCGGCGCGGCCCTTGGCGTACCTGGCCCGTATCCTGGCCAGCTTGCGGTCCTGTGGAAGCCAAAGCAAATGCGCAAACGTTACCCTCTTGCCGTAGATTTCCTCCAAAAGGTCCATCACAAGCCTGGCGTGTTTTGTCTCGTGAGCCAGTTTCTCCGTCAATCCCTCAAAATCGTGGCGGTCAACGCCGCGATCGACTTCCGGATAAAGTTTGGCCAGGGCTGTGAAGGTGGGCCGGATGGCCGCGTATTCCTTGAACGCCTGCGCCCGGAGCCATCGGAGATGCTCGCTTTTGCCTCTCGCGCTCGCGAAATAGGCGTTGACGATGCGCGTTTCCGCAGCGCGGTAAGTGCGAGCTAACCTCTTAAGTCGCGCAACGTAGTCGGTCTGACGCTTTGCTCGATTCTTCATAGGTGGAAACTCACTGTGGTGTCGCAGGGCCGACGAATCTCAACACTATGCGGGTCCTGGGCTCTTGGGCGCCAGGCAAGCGAATTTGCTCGTTGCGATCCCGGTTGAAAAAAGACAACGATTCAACGCGTGGCGACGAACCGAGGCGCCGTGCGCCCTGGGCTTTGAAATCGCTGAACGCTTCAGGTTTGATGGTGATCAGATTGTTCATGACCATATCAAGGAGAACTATAACCCGCAGGCAAGTTGTGAGGCAACACGCTTCTGCCTGGGGGGTGCCAGGTTTGTCGGCGATAAGTATCGATCGAGCTTTCCCGCAGCACCGCACCTATGGAGTTCTTGACGATCCGAGCAACGGGATGATAGGTTTTTTCAAAGATTGAACCTGGGGGAAGCATGATGCGAGCTGCCCTCAAAATACAAGGAGGTACCCCATGGCTGAACGAGTTTGGGAGCGTTTTCTCACGGAACAAGACAAGGCGACGCTGGTGGGAAAACCTCCCCGCCCCGTTGGCTTCGGTGAAAGGCCCGCATTGTTGCTGATCGACCTATATCGATGGGTTTTTGGCGATACACCAGAAGCCGTCGTGGATGCGATCAAAACCTGGCCGGGGAGTTGCGGCCTGGCCGGCTGGAACGCGCTGCCGCACATTCAAAAGCTGCTCGCCAAAGCGCGAGAAGTCGGTATTCCAGTTGTTCACGTCACCGGCATGGACGGTGTCGCGGTGGAGCCCTGGTCTTTCCGTCGCGATGCGGCAAAACGGGCGGCCATGAGCAAGGAACAGCTCGACCGGTTTCGGCGCAGATTCGAGATTGTCGATGAGGTCAAGCCGGTTCCCGGCGAGACGGTGTTGAGGAAAACCTCTCCGAGCGCATTCTGGGGAACGCCGCTTGTCGGGCATTTAAATTTTTTAGGCGTCGACACGGTGATTACCTGCGGCGAAAGCACCAGCGGCTGCGTCCGCGCCAGTGTAGTCGATGGCACAACCAATCGCCTGCGCATGATCGTCGCCGAAGAGTGCGTCTTTGATCGCCACGAAGCCTGCCATGCAATCAATCTTTTCGACATGAATCAGAAATACGCCGACGTGTTACCGCTCGACGAAATTCTCAAATACCTCGATGCGTGGCGGGCCGAGAAGGCTGGCCAAGTGGGTTATGCCAACGATAGTATCGCGTATCTCAAAGATCTCGCGATAGGAGAAGACTACAAGGGTCTCCGCTAGCTGCTCAAGCCGGCCGGTCGGAGTCCTTCGAAGCCCCGACCGCTTCCCGTTTCAGCCCGTACCATGCGAGCAAGAGGGCCCCGGCGGAGATCAAGGCCATAGCCTGAAATCCCCCCTCGTATCCCATCGTTTCGATCAGGGCTCCGCACAACAGGGGCCCTAGCATTTGCCCCATGGAACTCGACGCGCGCGATAGCCCGAGGGCGAACCCTTTGGTCTCTCTGCTTCCTGCTTGCAGCGCGAAGGTCGTGGAACCGACGTTCGTAAAGCCAAATCCCATGTTCATCACCGCTAGCGGGAAGAGCAGTGCGGGGATGCTGGTGCCGTAGACTTGCAGGACAAACATCGGGATTCCGAGCGCCACGCCGAAAAGTATCACGCGGGAGGTCTTGATCCGGTCGCATAGCCAGCCGCCGCTGTAACGGCCCAACGTATCTGTAAGACGAGAAATCGCGACCATAGTGCCGACGACGTCCAAACCCAGCCCGCGGCGGTTGACGGCGAGAAACGGAAAGGCGATGCGGCTGACGCCCACGAGAAATAAGAATGACTGGCAGACGGCCAGGCAGGAAGCGAGAAACGGCGGTTTGGCCAAAAGGCGCAGCCCCTCGCGCCACAGGATCGTCGAGCCTTCCACGGCGATCTTGCGCTGCCGATGGGCGCCGCCCATGACGATCAGAACCAATCCCAACGATTGCGGTAGAGCATATAGGAGGAAGAGCGCGTCGGCTCCCAGCCATTGGCCCACGAAGCCGCCCAAGAGCGGCCCGAGGGAAAAACCAATGCCCAACGCTGACGCCATTTGCCCTTGGACTCGTCCCTGACGTTCGGGTGATGACTGATCGAAGCCGATTTTTCTCAGGGAAAGGGCGAACATGGCTTCGGTCAAGCCGAAAAGCGTCCACACCACGATAAAGACCGGCATGATGTCGCGAAACAAAAGGCCGATCACGCTGGTGACGAGGCCGGTGACGACGGCGGAGATCAACAACGTCCCGGAGCTGAAGTAGGTTGCCAGGGCGCCCGAACAAAGATCGGAACACACTCGACCTATGCCGTTGACCACGAGAGGAATTCCCGCCAGGGCGATGGAATAGCCGTGAGCTTTCATGAAGAACGGTGCCAGCATGGCCGCTCCCGAGGAGCCTGAAGTTTGGCAGATGGCGGCCAAAGTGTAGTAGGTGAGAGGCCGGAGTGTCATGGCGGGTGATTATACCAGGGCGATGGGATTCGTGATATGAAATGAAGGAGAAAAACGCAATTCGCGGGTCTGATAACGAGGGAGGTCTTATGAGCGTCACGGTGGGCAGCGGAGCATTCCGCTATGAAGTCATCGAGGGCTGGGGCAAACTACCCGATGGTTGGACGTTTCGCGAAGTGGCCGCCGTCGCGGTGGACAGCAAAGATCAGGTGTACTGTTTCACGCGCGGCGCCCATCCGATTATTGTTTTCGACCGCGACGGCAATTTTCTGCGTTCGTGGGGCGACGGGATATTCAAGCGCGCTCATGGGGCGACCATGGGCCCGGATGAGACGCTTTATCTCACCGACGATGGCGATCATACGGTGCGACAATGCACGCTCGAAGGGAAGATTCTCATGATTCTCGGCCTTCCCGGCAAAGCCGCGCCCTACCAGAGCGGAGAGCCGTTCAACCGCTGCACCCATGTGGCGTTCTCTCCCACGGGAGACATTTATGTTTCCGACGGTTACGGCAACTCGCGCGTTCATAAGTATTCTCCGGACGGCAAGCTCATTCTGTCATGGGGCGAACCGGGGTGCGATCCGGGGCAGTTTAACATCGTGCACAACATCTGCACGGATAAGGACGGCTGGGTTTACGTTGCGGACAGAGAGAATCATCGCGTGCAGGTGTTCGACGGCAACGGCAAATACGAGACGCAGTGGAACAACATGCATCGGCCCTGTGCGCTGTACATGGATACGACAAAGCGGGAGCCGATCTGTTACGTGGGGGAGTTGGGCCCCGGCATGACAGTGAACAAGGAGGCGCCGAACCTGGGCAACCGGGTCGATATCTACGACAAAGAAGGCAAAAGGCTGGCGCGGCTGGGGGACATCCGCGGCGGCGAAGCGCCGGGGCAATTCATTGCGCCGCACGGTATCGCCCTCGACTCGCGCGGCGATATTTATGTCGCCGAGGTATCGTGGACCATCGTGGGGCAGCGCCTGCAACCTCCACGGGAATTGCGCACCTTGCAGAAGCTAAAGAAGCTCGGTTAGCTTAGACTTTGGACTCGTTGAGCGGATAGGGCCGTTCAATTCGTTTAAAATGTTCAAATCGCTCAAGCCCCCTTCTTCGTCCTCTCCCGCGATGGGGGGGGAGGAAAGAGGTGGGGGAGTTGAACGGAGCGCAGCGATTGAACGGTTTGAACGTATTGAACCAACTACCAAAGAGTAGTGCGGATAGCCATAAGAATAGACCGAACCATGGAGAGCCACGTAATCCAGCAACGCGTGCCGATACACGGCGATTCGGGCCACTGGGTTCATGTGAGCGAGAGTCCGCGCCATGTGCGTGTGTTCTTTGGTGGAGAGACGATCGCCGACAGCAAGAGAGTCAAGCTGGTGCGCGAGCCGGAGTGCTTGCCCGTCTATTACTTTTCCAAAGAGGATGTGCGGACGGATTATTTCGCGTCCAGCCGACACAAGAGCCGGTGCCCCGTAAAGGGTGAAGCCTCTTACTGGACCATCGAAGTTGGCGGTCGGCGCGCTCAGAACGCTGCGTGGAGTTATCTCGATTTGCCGCCGGAAGCGGCGGGCATCACGGGCCATATCGCCTTCGAATGGGAAATGATGGACAAGTGGATGGAAGAAGACGAAGAAATCTTCAAACATCCTCGCGACCCATTCAAGAGAGTCGATGTGCTCCCCAGCAGGCGCCACGTCCGCGTCGTCGTCGCGGGCGAGACCGTGGCGGAGACGCGCCGCCCCCACCTGCTGTTCGAGACCAACCATCCC
>JBFJTQ010000284.1:0-4836 GCA_041625275.1 Binatia bacterium
AGCCAGGTAAGGTCGCGCGCCGAGCAGAACAACTTCAAAGTAATTTTGCGCCCTCAATGATTTCGTCTGTCCCAAAATTCCCCCTTCCTTTTTTGCAAAGAAGGGATTTGAAAGCCTCCCTTTGTAAAGGGAGATATAGAGGAATTTTGCTCTGGCTCAAGACGACTTTGGCACAAGCCTGCCCGCCAAGACCTAAACTTGATTTCTCATGACCCCTCATCTATCGTCTTGAAATATTCCATGAAGGGAAGCGCTTGATGATTATTGAATACAGAGGGCATAAACCAAAGATCTCATCAAAGGCGTTTATCGCTCCGACGGCGGTTATTATCGGCGACGTCACTATCGGCGATCAGGCCAGCATCTGGTTCGGCGCGGTCTTGAGGTCAGATCAGAACGAGAACCCAATCGTCATTGGCGCCCGTACCAGCGTCCAGGATAACTGCGTCATTCATTGTGGAGAGGCCCCAAGCATAATAGAAGACGATGTCACGATTGGCCACGGAGCCATTATGGAGGGCTGCATCATCCGGCGGGCGGCCATCATCGGGATGAACGTGACCGTCTTGGAGAACACCGAGATCGGAGAGGAATCGCTGATTGCCGCCGGCAGTGTCGTCGTCCCGCACACGAAGATTCCCCCGCGGGTTCTGGCCGCCGGAAGCCCGGCCAAGGTTAAAAAAGAGATCAGCGGAGAGGCTTTGAACTGGATCAAGATGGGCTCGTCCACCTATGTCAACCTGTGCCGCAACTACCTCGGGGGAGACTACAAGATTATCGGATAGGCAAATAACGTGAAGAGACTTCTTAAATGATCAGAGTCAGGGAACCCACTCCAAAGCAATCTGCTAAGATTGATGTGGCTGCCCTCTCCAAGTGCCCCAACGATTCTCCCTGCAGGTCGCATCTGTCAAGAAAATAATCGTGACTAGACCTAGCTTCTTTCAGATCTCCAGCACAGACCCCATTCATTAGGCCTACCCCTGTACGGAATCCACACGACGTTTTACGTCGCGCGGGACTAAAATCCGGGCAATTCCAGCGCGACTTGTCCATGACGCGCTTTGAATTCCAGGGATCTTGACAAAATCTATATTTCGATAACAATAGAAATGTGGAACTAAAAGCTGCGGTCATGGCTCTTGCCGCACTTGCCCAAGAAACTCGCCTTTCAGTTTATCGCCTGCTGGTTGAGGCGGGACCTGAAGGCGTCTCGGTCGGCCGCATCGGCAAGGCCCTCAAAGTTCCCGGGGCGACGCTATCGTTTCATTTGAAGGAGCTCGCGCGTGCGAGTCTCATCTCTTCGCGTCAAGAGAAGCAGTTTATCTACTATGCGGCAGACTTCGAGCGCATGGCCGATTTGATGATTTTCCTCACTCAGAATTGTTGCCAGGGGATGCCGGAAAAATGCCTCACTGTCGTCGAGACGGCCTTGGGAAAGTGTTGTTCGGCTCCGGCAAAATCCAGGAAACCCAAACGAATAAGGAGTCGCTCTCAAAAGCGATTTTAGTTGCATGTCTCACCGAACGATTTCGACGCCAATGTGCGGTTTTATTCGAAAGTTTTCGGAACGACGCCGCCCGAGATAGGACGTGTCGAATGAGGATCAACAAAGAAATGGCAGCAGAGGCAACCGAGACCCCCATCGCCGACAAACTGTCTCGTTTGGACCGGTACCTAACGGTTTGGATTTTCCTGGCTATGGTGGTCGGCGTCGCAAACGGCTTTTTGTTCACCTCCGCCGTGCAGGCATTCAACACGGCCGTGTCGGTAGGCACGACCAACATCCCGATTGCCATTGGTTTGATCCTGATGATGTACCCGCCGCTGGCTAAAGTGCGTTACGAAGAATTAGGAGACGTGTTTCGTAATTGGCGGGTGCTTGGGCTCTCGCTTGTGCAAAATTGGCTGATCGGGCCGCTCCTGATGTTCGTTCTCGCGATCCTTTTTTTGCGTGACTATCCCGAATATATGACCGGCCTCATTCTAATCGGCTTGGCGCGTTGTATCGCCATGGTCATCGTATGGAACGAACTGGCTAAGGGCGATAGCGAGTATGCCGCGGGGCTAGTGGCGTTCAATAGCGTGTTTCAAGTGCTCCTTTACAGCGTCTATGCGTGGGTATTCATTACCGTTCTACCGACTTGGTTCGGCATGAGCGGCGCCCTCGTGGAAATAACCATCGGCGAGATCGCTTGGACCGTGTTTATCTATTTGGGTATTCCGTTCATCGCCGGTTTTCTCACGCGCCTTTTTCTGATCCGGGCAAAAGGAAAGGAGTGGTACCAAACGACTTTTGTCCCCAGAATCAGCCCGCTCACGCTGATCGCCTTGCTTTTTACGATTATGGTGATGTTCAGTCTAAAGGGCGATCTCATCGTGCAGTTACCAGTGGACGTTGTAAGGATTGCCGTTCCGCTTTTGATTTATTTCGTATTGATGTTCCTCGTCTCGTTCGTCATGGGCTACAGCATTGGGGCGGATTACCCAAAGACGGCAACGCTCTCGTTTACCGCAGCCAGTAACAACTTCGAGCTCGCAATCGCCGTGGCAGTCGCCGTATTTGGCATTAACAGCGGCGCCGCCTTCGCTGCGGTGATAGGTCCGCTGATTGAGGTGCCAATCATGATCGGACTTGTTCACGTGGCCTTCTATCTCCAAGAGCACTTGTTCGGCAAAACAAGCGCGCCTCTAGCAAAAACCGGGGCCCAGTAGGTTCGAGAATTAAGGCGGTCGGCCAGCCCGTACCTGAGACCAGAGTTAGATGGGACAAAAGAGGAGACAGTTTATTTGGATCGACAATTTGTCTCGGAGTGGTGATCGGTTGCACACTTCCGGAGAACGACTCGATTACAAGGAGACGGATATGAAGACACTGAAGGTTCGTTGGCAGCGCCTCGTGGACGAACACGGGCGAACCTGTGACCGTTGTGGCACAACCGAAAAAGCGATCGGGGATGCAGTGGAGAAACTAAAGCGTTCCCTCGGAGAACTGGGGATAGGCGTTGTTCTGGAGAAAGAGGCTCTCAGTCTCTCCACATTCCACAAGGACCCGCTCGAGTCGAATCGCATTTGGGTTGGCGGAGAGCCGTTCGAGAGGTGGCTGTCCGCTACAAGTGGCCAGAGTAAGTGTTGTTCGACTTGCGGCGACTCAGACTGCCGAACTGTAACGGTTGATGGCAAGACTTATGAATCCCTTCCTGCCGAACTGATCGTCAAGGCAGGGCTGCTTGCGAGTGCCCAGTTGCTTCCCTTCGAGTCCGGTGCCGGATGCTGTCCACCTCCCGAATCGCGGCAAGAAAATTTTGGATGTTATCCACCCTTTTCGCAGCACCAGCGATGAAAGAAACCATCTAATACACCGGATGCAGGCCACCGCTCCTAGCCCCGCCCGAGTCACCGCGTTGGCGTCTTGGGCGGCCGCATTCATACCAAAATTGCAGCTGCAATTTAACGGGTCGCTCTGATCAAATTTAAAGCACCTGACACGCAAACCTTGCGACTCGGAAAGGCCCCCGCCAGTTTTGGCCTTACAGGCACGCTTCAAGCGAGGTAAATTTCAGCAAGCCAGCCTGGCTTTCGCTGCAGACAGCGGATGGAAGGGAGATACTTGAATGGGCTCCCCTACTCTGCGACCTGCTCTTCGACGACAAGCCGCATTCTCCGGCGCTCGGGCCCCCTGCGGAGATCATGAGTGGGGGCCTGGCATGAAATAAGATATCGGTTCGATTCCCCAGTTGCTACTCTTCGGAATTTATCTTATTCCGTGCTAGCGATTGAAGCGCCATTTTTAGACAGGCACAGCTATAGCTGATACCCGGCCAATTTGCGGACAGTTTATGTCTGCCGCGTGGCGGTTTCGACCGCTTTGAAAATCTTGGTGTAGCCGGTGCAGCGGCATAGATTGCCCGCCATGGCGATCTTTACCTCTTCCGGCGTCGGTGTCGGATTGTGATCCACGAGCGCCTTCAGCGACATTAAAACTCCGGGAGTACAATAACCACACTGCACGGCGCCTTCCTTGATGAAGGCCTGTTGCAGCGGGTGCAGCTTGCCGTTCTTCGCCAGCCCTTCGATCGTCACGATCTCCTTGCCTTGTGCCGTTGCAGCGAGGACGAGACATGAGTTCACCGGCTTGCCGTCCAGCAACACCGTGCAGGCGCCGCAGTCCCCGACATCGCAGCCCTTCTTGCTGCCTGTAAGCCGGACCTCCTCGCGCAGCACATCGACCAGAGTTCGGTAGGGAGCGATGACAAGGTCGTAAGTCTCGCCGTTGACATTGAGTTGCACAGGTATTTTCATGAGCGGCCCTCCACTTTTTGGTTCCGTGCTCGTTCGAGAGCCGCTTGCACGGCCCGCCGGCAAAGCACTCGGATCATATCCAGGCGATATTCCGCAGATCCCCGAACGTCTGAGATCGGACGGGCCGCCTCGGCGGCAACCTCGGCAACCTCATCGATGAGCACGTTGGTGACCTCTTTGTTGTTGATGACATCTTCCGCCGGCCGCGCCCGGATCGGCGTGGGAGCCACCGAACCCATGGCGATTCGGCATTCGGAGACGAGTTGATCCGAGCCATTCAAGTGAACAGCGACGCCGATTCCCACGATCGCGATCTCCATCGCCTCGCGCCGTCCGAGCTTCAGGTACGTTGCGCCCCGCCGGCCGGACGCTGGCGGCAAGAAAATTTCCTTTAGGACTTCGTCCGGCTCCAGAACCGTTTGGCGCGGGCCCAGAAAGAATTCGTTGATCGACACCTTTCTCTCGCCCCGCGCGCTTGCGAGCGTCAGCACGGCATCCATCAATAGCAGCGGTGGAGCGGCATCGGCGGCTGGA
>JBFJTQ010000285.1:0-4833 GCA_041625275.1 Binatia bacterium
CCCCGAATACTCGGGGTTGTTGTACAACAACATCGGCATGTCCAGAGCTTTATCCACCATTTTATAATGTTCGGTAATCTCCCACTCGTTGCGATCGCTGTAGTAATAAGGGCCAACTACGCCCACAGCTTCGGCCCCTATCCCCTTGGCGTGGAGTCCGAGCTCGATGCTCGTATAAGGTTCCACCGCGCCGATTTGAACGATGCAGGGCACTCGTTTATTAACCCGGCGCACTATTGTTTCGGCAACGGCCTTGCGCTGGTCGATACGGCAAGCTGGCCCCTGTCCTTGGGATCCGAGAATGAAAAAGCCATGAACGCCCGCATTCAGATACCAATCGGTTAGCGTCTCAATCATCGGCAGGTCCGGTTCTCCGTTGCCATCGAAGACTGCCGGGATCGGCATTACCAACCCTTTCACTGTCTTTCGTAATTCATTGACGCTGGCCATGACATTTCTCCTTTCGTTCGATGCCGTGATTCTACGTTTTTCAGTCCGTCAACCGATTATCATTGATTAACGAATCCCGCAATCATTATCGCTTTTTCAACGAAGCAGAAGGGGACACATTCTCATTGTTATTCACTTCGCTCGTGACATGTGTCAGTGACACCGCCCTGCCGGAAAGCGATCTTCTGGCAGCCAGCCTGTAATCTGATCGAACGCTTCAGGTGTAGCCCGCTGACAGCTTCAGAATTTGGCTAGCCTGCTTTCGTTATCTCGTTGCAAGTGGCGTCTGCGTGAGCCGGCCCGTGACGCCACTACCGTTGATCGTGACTCGTGAAAAGCCGCGGCGGCTGAAACCGAAAGACGCCTTGCGTGTCAGCGTGTGGCCGCATGTTCAGAATGCGTTTCCTTATGCTCGCCGTGGAAATCAGATCGAGTATTGTTCGATGCTAACTCGACTAATGGACTGCACATGCCGCACACTGTGCGGAATCGGCGCACAAACATAGATGCTGAAGCAATCGGCCGTTTGCTTGAATTGCTCGGAGTGCGCACGTGTGTCGGCACAGGACCTCGCCTCAAGATGCCCCTGGCGTTTGCACAACGCATTGAATTACAATGGTTTTTCAGATGATGGGCGAAAAATTAATCGGCGCTTATCGGCGACCCGGATGCTGACTCAATGCGGGCTGAAAAAAGGGTGTGTCCAGTTCGTTTGAGTTGCCCGCCGAGGCCTGCTCGGTGAATTCATCGATCGCCTTAAAACGACCCATCGGGTGATCGAAAAATGCGCACTTTTCACACCGATTTTCTTATGATTGGGAACTGAATTGGTAGACTTTCCTAATTCTTGTAGCGCTTGGCTCATTTCTGGTTTTAGTAACTAGCCAGGGCAAGGGGCAAATCAATCGGGCAAGTCTTTGGTATGGGACTTGCTCAAAGAGTGATGTTAAATCTCACTTGCTCCCAAATTGGCAATAAAAAGTGGTTATGAGGCATTCACGGTTGCAGCGTCGGCTTCTAGGTCTACCCATAGGGGTTCTCCTGTCAATGGCGACGCTTGTTCCGAGCCATGCTAATGACGTCTTGGAGCGCGGCAAAGCGTTGATTGTTGAGCTCGGCTGCGGTGGATGTCACGAGATCCAGGGGCATGAAACCACAATCAAGAAGGAAGCGCCCCATTTGTCCTACCAGGGGGAGATGGTGCGTAAGGATTGGCTTTTTAATTTCCTTAGGAAGCCCTACCGAATTCGGCCCGCTGTCAAAGGCCACATGCCCGATTTCAGGTTGACCGAGCGAGAGGCCTTCGCGATTACAGAATACCTAGGCACGCTGACTGATTCTGGAGAGCCCCTGCCGCCAGAGTTTCGTCATCCGCGAAAGACCTCTCCTCAGGAGGAAGAGGCCGCGAAGAAGCTGGCGTCCAAAGACTACTTTGACTGTTTTAATTGCCATGTTTTAGGAGACCAAACGCCGAAAGGACAGCCCACCGAGTGGGCGCCAGATCTGTCACGGATAAAGAATCGCTTCAACCCAGATTTCTTTTTCAAATGGTTCCAGGCGCCTGACAAGTATCGCCCGGGTACGAAGATGCCGGCGATCTTTCCCGATCAGAATTCAGGACCGGATGATATCCTTGGCGGCGACGAGATGAAGCAGGCGGCAGCGCTGCGGGATTATTTGATGCGCATCGGCAAGACAGAGAACTTTCCCGACTATGCTCAGGTAAAGGCCAAGTATGCGGATTTGAGGCTAGTTGAGGGAAGAACCTTGGTAAAGAGCTTAAACTGCTCCGGCTGTCATGAAATTGCGGTTCTACCCGAAGGAAAGATGGTCGGTCCCCACTTAACCTTCGAAGGAAGCCGCGTGCGCAAGGAATGGCTGATAGAATTCCTACAGGCCCCTTTCACCATCAAGCCCGAGTATGCGCTGTTGGGATCGGTCACGCGCATGCCGACTTTCGACCTGAAGGAAGGAGATTTGAAGGCCTTGGTGGAGTACATCACCCAGGTTCTCGTGGACAAGCAGATAGACCAGGAAAAAGATGTGGACCCCGCTTTGGCTAGGGAGGGGCGGCGCCTTTTTAGAGAAAAGACCTGTGACAACTGCCACCAGATAGCATCCAAGGCGCGCGGCATTGGACCCGATCTCACTGAAGCGGGAAAAAGACTACGCCCCGGATGGACCATTCAGTTCATTCAAAAACCAGAACATTATCTGGAAACTCGCATGCCCAACCTGAAGGTGACCCCGGACGAAGCCAAGGCATTGGCCGCCTATGTTTTGGGTCCCAAAGATTAGAAAGTTCGGAATCGGAAAGATGAAAAGATTGTTGCTGTTTATGATCGCGCTTGCGCTGTTGCTTATGATGCCTGCAGACGCAGCCGTTGCTGCGGCGGCGCAGGAAAAATCCTGCCTTAGCTGTCACGACGATCTTCGAAAGGAGCGCTACGTTCATGGTCCGGTAGCCGCAGGAGAGTGCGTGCGCTGCCATGAGCCGGTCGACAAGGAGACGATGTACGACGCGCGAAAACACCGCTTCAAGCTGGCGCGCGAAGAGAGGGACCTCTGCTATATCTGTCACGAGCGGCGGCTCGATGTTCAAAAAGTCGTCCACGGGCCGGTGCGCTTCGGGCTTTGTACAGCCTGCCACGACCCGCACCAGTCTCCCTATCGCTATCGCTTGAAAGCAAGCCCGCCGAGCAAACTGTGTTTTCAGTGCCACGTCAACGATAAGGCGATCGATAAAGAAGTGCACGGCCCCGTAGCGGTCGGGGATTGCGTCGCTTGTCACGACCCGCACAGCTCTCCGTTTCAATATCGCTTGATCGCGGAGGGGCAAAATCTTTGCTTCACCTGCCACACCGAAAAAAAGGAGGAATTCCTCTCAAAGCGATTCGGGCATCCTCCGGCGGCGCTCAACTGCTCCAATTGCCATGATCCGCACACATCTCCGAACCCGCTGCGGTTGAATAATTCAGTGCCGGCATTGTGCTTTGGCTGCCATCCGGAGAAAAAGGAGCATATCCGCACTGTGAAAACCGAGCATGACGCTTACAAGATTGAAAAGAAGTGCCTCAACTGCCACGACCCTCATTACACCAATTTCCCCAAGCAGCTGAAGGCGGCTCCCGCTGATCTCTGCCTGTCCTGTCACAACAAGGAGCTGGATACACCAACAGGTAAAATCATGAACATGAAAAACTGGCTGGAGGGAAATCGCGACTGGCATGGGCCGATTCGCCAGAAAGACTGCCCTGGATGTCACAACCCGCACGGCACCGATAACATGCGCATATTGAAACGTCCCTATCCACCGGATTTCTACACGTCTTTTGCGGTTGAGAAATACGGCCTATGTTTCGGCTGTCATGAGAGAACCCTGGTGCTTGATCGCTTTACGACCACGCTGACGAACTTCCGCAACGGGGATGAGAATCTTCATTTCCGTCACGTGAACCAAGCAGTGAAGGGAAGAACTTGCCGAGCCTGTCACGAGGTCCACGCAAGCAACAACCCAAAACATATCCGCGATTCCGTGCCTTTCGGCACGTGGGACCTGCCGACGAATTATGTGAAATACCGAAGCGGAGGCAAATGCTCCCCGGGCTGCCATGTGCCGCGTGGTTATAACCGGACCAAAAAGGTCCAGAACCCCATCGACTATGAAAAGTTTAGCGCAGACTAAAAAAACGTTCGCCGTTTCGTTATTGCTGACGATCTTTGCACTCCCCGGATTGGCTTGTGCTCTCGAAAGCCTCCAGGTCGGCATGAAGGCCCCGCTGGTCAAGCTCAAGGATCTGCAGGGCCGAGAGGTGGCATTGGCGGACCAGCGCGACGCAAACGCCATCGTCGTGGTTTTCTGGGCAACCTGGAGTGATAATTCTCCCGTAATGCTGGAGCGACTGGAACAGCTTTACCGCAAGCTCAAACGAGAAAAACTGCGAGTCTTGGCTGTCAACGTGGAAAAACAGGCGCCGGATGCGCAAGACATCGCCGCCATCAAAAAGATGGTCGCACGATTCGGCCTGACGATTTCTGTCCTCATGGATGAAGGATTGAAGACATTCCGTGAGTACGGCGTGGTTGCCGTTCCTTCGACCATCGTGGTCGATCGCGACGGGGTCATCCGCGGGGAGATGGCCTCTTATCCGCTGGCTCAACGGGAAGATTTTTTTGAGCTGATCGAGGCCCTGGCGGAAAAACGCGAAATCACCAAGAAGGTGACAAAGACGGGTTACCAGCCGATCCCGACCGCTGTGCGTTACTACAATCTCGCCCGGGCGATGGTCAGCAGGGGCATGTCCGATGCGGTTGACAGCAATCTCAAGAAATCGATTTCCACCGACCCCAAGTTTGTTCTCCCGCTTCTTTTTCTCGCCAAGC
>JBFJTQ010000286.1:0-4827 GCA_041625275.1 Binatia bacterium
GCCCCCAACCCGGTGCTCTCGACGCTGAATTACTTCCGCCACGAATACGAGGACCACATCCTCCATAAGCGATGCCCGGCCGGAGTATGCGAAGAGCTTTACAGAGCCAAGTGCATCAATGCCTGCCCCATCGGTCAGGATGTCCCGGGTTACCTCTCCCTGGTGGCAGAGGGGCGCTACGAGGAGGCGGTCTCGCTCATCTATCAGACCAATCCTCTCCCCGGCGTCTGCGGCCGGGTTTGCACGCATCCGTGCACCGACGTCTGCCTCCGCGCGGAAACCGATGAGCCAATAAACATTACCAAGATCAAGCGATTTGCCGTCGACATGGCTAAGCGACGGGGATACACCGTAAAGTTAAAGAAAGGTGAGCCGAAGGAAGAAAAGATTGCCGTGATCGGCGGGGGGCCGGGTGGCCTGGCCGCAGCGTACAGTCTGGCGTTGATGGGATATCAATCCACCATCTTTGAGGAACTCCCGGAGCTGGGCGGAATGCTCCGTTACGGGATTCCTGCCTATCGTCTCCCCAGGGATATCCTCGATCAAGAAATCGATTTTCTCATGCGCGTGGGCGTAGAAGTGAAAACCAATACCAGGGTGGGACGCGACATCACGCTTGAGCAGCTCCAGAAAGATTATGATGCCATGTTCGTCGCCGTCGGCGCGCACAAGAGCCTTCCCATGCGCATTTCCGGTGAGGATTTGCCGGGCGTGAAAGGAGGCGCTGAGTTCCTGAGAGAAGTCGAGCTGGGAATCGCCCCGAGTCCGGGGAAACGAGTAGCCGTCATCGGCGGCGGCAACACGGCCATGGACATAGCCAGGAGCTGCCGCAGGATGGGGGCCGAAGTGACCATTCTCTACCGGCGCGAAAGAAAGGACATGCCTGCCACCGAAGAGGAGATCGCGGACGCGCTCGCGGAGGGTATCGATCTCAAGGAACTTGTGGCCCCGAAATCCATCAGAAAGACCGACACCGGGTTGATCCTGGAGATGGAGCTGTGCGAGCTGAAGGATTTCGACCGCAGCGGGCGCCGCAGGCCGGTACCCATCGAGGGGGCCGTGGTTACACAGGAATACGATACGATCTTCTCCGCCATCGGGCAGGGCTCCGATCTTGAGTTTGCCGAATCGATCGAGACGAAAGGGGACACCATCACCGTCGACCGCCACCGTATGGTTACCAATCTCCCCGGAGTCTTTGCCGGCGGCGATGCCGTCATCGGCCCGGCGCGGGTCGTGGATGCTCTGGCGCATGGGAAAAAAGCTGCGGTCGAGATCGACAGATACCTGGCCGAGAAAGCGGGCCGCGAGCCTCACGCGGAAAGTCTGGAGAAGATCCAGGTGACGATGACGCTGCCCAAGGAAATTATCGAAACACCCATGGCGGAAATTCCCAAGCTTGACCCCAAAGAGCGAATCAAGGACTTTACCGCGGAGGTGGAGCTTGGTTTCGATGAGGAGACGGCCAAGAAAGAGTGCGGGCGCTGTCTCAGGTGTGATGTCAGTTGGCTGGCGGCCCGTGACAAAAGCCTAGTGATCGCCGGCGAATCGGTGCCGCCTGCCACCCGTGAAGAAGAAAGAGATGGCGCGCGGGCATAAGCCTGCAGATGCGCGCTTAGAGAAAAAACGATGACGCTGTGTAGATCGACAGGTGAAACAATTAGCGCGCTCGTTCAAAACGTTCAAGCTGTTCAACCGCTGCGCTCAGTTCAATCCCTCTCTGTTTCTCCCCCGCGTCGCAGGGGAGCCGGAGGGGGTTGGAACGATTGGAACTTTTTGAACGGATGGAACGGACTTTTTGAGTAAGGAAAATGAGCAAGGTCGTTTTACAGATTGACGGAAGAGACGTCGAAGCAGAAGAGGGGATGACCGTCCTGGAGGCGGCCCGGAGCGCGGGAATATCGATCCCGACGGTTTGCCACCACGAGAAATTGAAACCTTATGGGGCTTGCCGACTTTGCGTCGTGGAAGTCCCAGGCCGCGGCAAGGCGAACCTCGTGGCTTCTTGCCTCTACCCGGCGGAACCAGCTTTGAAGGTGACAACCAAATCCGAGAACATCGACAAGACTCGCAAGATCCTCATAGAGCAGCTTTTGGCCCATGCGCCGGATGCCGAGATATTGCAGAAGCTGGCTCAAGAGTACGGCGCCGACAAAGACCGTTTCGAAAAGGAAGCCTCGTTCTGCATCCTTTGCGGTCTGTGCGTGAGATACTGCGCCGAGGTCAAGCAGAAAAATGCCGTTGGTTTCTTTGACAGAGGAGCGACTCGGGAAATACGTTTTGTTCCGGAGGTGGCCGCGAAGGAGTGCTGGGACTGCAAGGAATGTTTCACAATCTGCCCGACATCCTATGCGCAGGCTGCCTATTCCCTGACCGAAGCGCTCGCCTTCCCCTCGCGCCTCGCCGAACTTTCGCCAGGGAAATAGGCAACGAATAACTGCGCCGATGGCAATCGGTGCACAGACAACAAACGATCCCCTTTTTCCTCCCCGGGCAAACACAGACGGAAACAGAGCCGATTAGGTCAATACTGAGGCCCGGCGCCTTGCACCCCACACAGATTTGACCGGATTTCCCCACGAAATTGTGCCGTTTTACGTAAATCGTAAAATTTGATAAAGTTCCAACGAATGATCCGAAGCTTCAAAGACCGGAAAACGGAGGATTTCTTTGGTGGAGAGAATGTCAGGAAGTTTTCGGGCTTCAAGAAGGCGGCCGAGCGCAAGCTGGTTATGCTGGATAGCGCGGTGAAGCTGGGCGACCTCGCGGCGAGTCCCGGAAATAGATTGGAAAAGTTATCGGGAGCCAGAACCGGACAATACAGCATCCGGATTAACGACCAATGGCGGATCTGTTTCACTTGGAAAGACGATGGTCCGCATGACGTTGCAATCGTAGACTATCATTAAGGGGTGACAAAATGAAAAAGAATGGAATGCGACCGGTTCCGCCGGGTGAAATTCTCAACGAGGAGTTCTTGAAGCCGCTGGGCCTGACGGCAAACGCGCTGGCGAAGGCGATCGGGGTGCCGCCCAACCGGATCACGGCGATTCTGAAGGATGAAAGAGGCATCACGGGGGACACGGCGATCCGGTTGGGGACGTTTTTCAAAACATCGGCGGAATTCTGGATGAACCTCCAAATGACCTACGACCTGCGGATCGCCGAGAAGGCACTACCGGCGAGGGTGAGAAAAAGTATCGAGAACAACAGAAGCATGCTGGCTTGACGTGGACTGTCAAAGGCAAAGATGCGACCCCATCAACAAGTATGAACGGACCGTTATAAATCCTCAGGGTTCGCCGGTTGACAGCCCGGTGGAATCATTTGGGGCCGACAGAGACGGTATTCTGGAATGATATGGAAACCTTACACAAAAGACGCCTGGAGTTGCTGGCAAAGCATGGTGTTTACCCTAAGTGCCGGGTCTGTAGGGTCATAGGCGAAGAGTTGGACGATGAAAGCATGTGTAACGCATGCAGAGGGTAGGTAGAACGACTGTATAAAAAGATGGATGAGCTTGCCTGTTATAACGCCAAAACGTACGACGAGAAGATCAAAGCCGAGATCGAGGAGATAAGCTTGCACCTCGCAAGGATGAAGAAAGTCCCTGGCCCCGAAACTCCCCACCACTATATTTTTGCGAATATTGCGCTTCGCAAGGCTTGCGAAGAGGATCCGCTGGCGTTTTTCGACGTCATTGCCTCGCCTCAAAGAGATGAATTTCTCAAAGATGTGTGGCAACAGATCAGAGAGAATTATGATACAGCAGGCATTCCCCCGTTCGAATTATCCGACATCCGTTTCACCACCTGCCGTTTGAAAAACTCTCCTTGCATCGTCGTGTCGATGCCTCGGCCAGCGCAAATTGCCGAAGCGCACTTTGTCGCAATTGTGTTGAACGTTAATTCGAAAAGCAAGAGTCCAAGCGAACAACCTCGGATTTTGTACTTTACACTTGAAAAGGGCGTCAATGTAGACGGTTCAGAACGGACCGTGCTGGGTGGCTGGAGTGATAATGATACGCATTTAAACTTCGGCAGTGGACCTCCGGCCACGCTGGAAGATTTCGTGAGAACAATTGAACAAATGATCTAACCTCATCTGGGCAGGGGAGGCGTGGTTGGATGAGATTCTAGCGCGGTACACAGGGTTTAGTCGGTGGTGGTGCGAACTGAACGGAATAGGCGTCGCGTCTTGTATTTCGATATTCATGGCTGTTGTCCACATTGTCGTTAGCTCATTTTAAGACCCTGCGCAGCCTAGATTCGTATCTTCCAATTTGCCTTGCCGATAGGTGTCAGGCGATTGACATGTCTCCGTAACGCTTCGATCTTCACCGTTAACGAGACTCTCCTCGAGTTGTGAGCCCGACCGGCTGATCTAAAACGACACAATGTCATGGTCTCGTAACCTTTTAAGCCAAACTTCCACGTGTCCGGAACTCGGAAAACGTGAAAGATGTGTATTTCCATGGTCTGAGAGACCGTCGAGTTGGCGAGGTTGCGGAGCCCTGACATACTCAGCGCTGAACGGAGGGGACAATGAAACTCACGGCGTTAATTGAGCGAGAGGGCGACGGCTATGTTTCGCTGTATCCCGAGCTGGATGTGGCAAGTCAGGGGAAGACCATCGAGGAAGCCCGTGACAATTTACGCGAAGCGTTGGAGCTTTTCTTGGAGTCAGCTTCAGCGGACGAAATCAAGCAGCAGCTCCGGAGGGAGGTGTTCGTAACACAAATTGAGGTCGCTGTTGGCTAGATTGCGCATACTTTCCGGCAAGGAAGTCTGCGCCATTCTAAGGAAGTCCGGCCTTGAGGAAGTCCGC
>JBFJTQ010000287.1:0-4808 GCA_041625275.1 Binatia bacterium
ATTCATCACTACGTTCCGTAAGGTTCTTATCCCACTCATGATGCCGGGTTTCGTCGCTGGCTGGATTCTCGTAGCGACCATTTTTCTGAGAGAATTCAGCACGTCGGTTTTTCTGTATTCCCCGGGCGCGGAGCCTCTCGGTCCACTGCTGTATAACTTTTATACAGACGGTTATTTTGGCCCGATGTGCTCGCTTGCCATGATCGTGAGCCTTATTTCCGTGGTCTTGATTCTCGTCGCGAGACGCATCGGGAGGATTGGTAGTTCTCTTGAAGCCGGTTAACAAAGGCGTTGAACTGACAATCTCTCGCAATTGCACTTTTCCCGACACAAATTTCAGCGGGCTGTCCATGGCACAATGACGTGGTCCGTCGAACGGGTGAAGAGTGTCGGTACGGGAACGCGTCCTTAAGGGTGATTCTAAAAACAAAAGCCGGTGACGGGTGAAAAGAGCAGGCGCTTCTCGGCGTCAGCTGAAAAACAAGGGCTGCCCCCTCTTCGTCTTTGATGAGTTTTCAACAAGAAGATCAATTGGAGTAACAAGAGGGTGTTGAGCGGCATCTTCGAGTCTTTTCGTCGCGAACCCCAACTTGGGGTCATCCTCTTGGTTGGGATCTTAATCGCTTACCTGAGCCTGTCTCCAACGCTCATGCTTTTCTACGGGAGCTTCCTGAGCAAGCCTCTGGGCTTGCCGGGAGAGTTCACGCTCGCGAATTACGTACATGCGTATTCCGACCCCGTGACGTATCAGCTGCTGGTCAACTCATTTGTTTTTGCGGCCGGTTCGTCGTTACTGGCGACAGTTTTGGCGACGACTCTGGCCTGGATCTCAATCCGCACAAATGCGCCCTTTAGGAAGTTGTTCGAACTGACGGCGATTGTTCCCAACGTGTTTCCGCCCGTGATGCTCGCGGTTTCGTGGACGGTGCTGCTCAGCCCGCGCACGGGGGTGATCAACCGATTTCTCATGGACGCTTTCAATCTAAGCGTTGCGCCGCTGGACGTTTATTCAATGTGGGGGATGATTTATGTCGAAGCTTTAATCACCACGCCGCTCGCCTTCTTGCTGATCTCCGCATCCCTTTATTCCATGGACCCCTCTCTCGAGGAATCCGCTCGGGTGGCCGGGTCGAATAATTTGCAGATATTATCGCGAATTACGCTGCCTATCGTGCGGCCGGCGCTGCTGGCTTCGATCATGCTCAATTTCGTGCGCGCAATTGAAAGCTTCGACACGCCGGCGATCATTGCACTTCCGGCGCGGATCGAGGTGTTCACGACAAAAATCTACCGCGAGGCGATCGGCGCATTCCCGCCAAATCAAAATATGGCTGCGACATATGCCGTTTCGCTCCTGTTCATAACGATGCTGTTCGTTTATTTTTACCGGCAGCTGACCTCGCGATCGGAACGATATGTTACGGTTATGGGGCGCGGCTACCGTCCGCTGATCATCGACCTCGGCAATTGGCGGTATTTCGCTTCGGCGGTTGCCGGATTGATTTTGACGCTGATTGTGGTATTGCCGTTTATCGTCCTCCTTTATGTTTCCTTCGTTGCGTATGTCCACGTGCCGGGCCCGAAGACGTGGGGATTGTTGACGCTGGAAAACTACATGGCGAACCTCACGGACACGCGGACCTTCAATGCCCTGAAAAATAGCGTTTTTCTTGCTGTGACGGGCGCAACTTTGTGCATGCTCTTGGCCGCTCTGACGGCGTGGGTGACCACTAAGACCAAGTTGGCGGGCCGGGGAATCATCGAGGGACTGAGCTTTATCCCGTGGGCATTTCCAGGGACGGCGCTCGCGATCGGTCTCCTCTGGACCTATGTATTCGTGCCTCTTCCGATCTATGGTACCCTCTGGATACTACTTATCGGATACATCACGCGTTTTCTGCCCTACGGGCTCAGATCGATGACGAGCACGATTGTCCAACTCCATGATGAATTGCAGGATGCCTCAGCGGCTTGCGGTGCGAGCTTCTTGACGACCTTTCGCCGCGTGCTCCTACCCCTGTTGCGTCCGGGCTTTATCGCCGGTTGGATTATTCTCGCGACAATCTTCCTGCGCGAGTTCAGCACATCGGTATTTCTATATTCACCAGGAGCGGAACCCATCGGTCCTCTGCTATACCACTTCTATATCGATGGCACGCTCGGGCCCATGTGTTCCTTAGCCATGATTGTGAGCCTGGTGTCCATGGCCATGATCGTCATTGCGCGGCGACTGGGCAAGGTAGGCGATCAGATCGAGGGTGGATAAGGGCTGATACAAAGCGGGGAAAGGCCTTAATTCTATGGAAGCGCAGAGTGCAAAAAGGGTTATCGAAAGAAACCTTCTCTATGATGAGGCAAAGCGACTTCTCGTCAAGTTGGTTCAAGCAGCAAGCCCGCAAACGGAGCGGCTCGAATCGGAGCCACAGGTGCTCGCTCTCATCCGCGACGTGATCAAGCCGGAACTGGAACGGGCCGGTCTCCATCCCTCCATTGATAAATTGGGTAACCTGGTTCTCCGTCTGAAAGGCAGAGGAAAGGGAGACCGCTTGATGCTCGTGGGCTACGCCATGAACGCGGCACCGAGCACGATGCAGAATCCCTACTCGGGGGACATTGTGGACGGTGAGCCGTATCAACTGGAAGGCGAATGCGTGTGGGGCAGAGGCGCTTGCGAGCAAAAGGGTAGCCTTGCCGCGATGATTGCGGCCCTGAGATTTGTCGGCGCCACCAAGGTTGAATTGCCCTCGGATCTTTATTTTGTGGTCAGCACCGCAGGAGAGACGGGAAGACACGATTCGCTTGCCTATGTTCTCGACCACGGGAACGTTGCCGCCGATTGGTGTATCATCGATGGTCCTCCGGAAATTCAACTGGGCAACAAAGGACGTGTCGACGTGCTCGTGATTGTGCGCGGAAAACAGGCGCACAGCAGCCGCCCGTGGGAGGGCATCAATGCCATCGACGGGGCGATGAAAGTGCTCGAAAAGCTCAAGCCTTTGATGCCCTATCCGGAAGAAAGAACCCATCCACAGTTGGGCAAAGTGAGTCTTACGCCCAACGCCATAGAAAGCTATCCGAAGGCGACGCACACGATTCAAAGTGAATGCCGCATCATGTTCGATCGGCGGTTGCTCCCCGGAGACGACCCAAAAAAGGCGGTCAAACAAATGCGGGACGCCATCGGTAAGATCGAGCCTTTCGAGATCGAGGTCGAGGCGCGCGATTTTATGTATCCCAGTGAGGTGGGAAGAGACGCCGATGTCGTTCAGGCTTTAGAGCACGGTATTCGGACCATGCTCGGGGAAGATCCGCGATTCAGTTTTTCCACTGCGGCGAACGATACCGGTTTGTTCAATGCTAGAGGAATCCAGGCGATCAATTACGGTTCCCGGGATATCCGCTTCCAGCATACGGACCATGACCTCGTCTCTGTGAACAGCGTCTTCAACGCCGCCAAGGTGTTCGCTTTCATGGCGCTTCACCGCTGACCGGATTAACCCCGGATTCCGCAGTAGAAAGTCAGTTGAGACGCCTGGCGCGACCCCTTCGTGGCGAAGACAATGGGCCGTTGCCTCTAAGCGGGCGACCATCGCCGGTGGATAGAGAAGCAATCTCGCAGCAAGAGTGATCACTTGCCGATTTGCAACAACGACTGGGAAATCGCGCGTTCGGGTGTCTTCGCCACCCCAGGCTCACCCCAGGCTAACGTCGCATCATATCGACAAGTGCCGAAGCCGAGTTAATTTCTGCACCCAGAGATTCAAGAGCGGAGCGGGACTTGGTACAAGTTAGCGTTTCAAGGTACCACGTTCAACGTTCAATGCGGACTGCCCAGTTGCAGGTAGGTCTGGTGCATAGCCCCGATCAGACTACCTGACGAGAGTGAAGTTGGCGCCGTGGGTGAGTTCTGTTGACAAAGCGGGCGGACGCGGGGATCTCGTGTGTAAAGTCGCCGCATATGGAGACGGCCCGTATTTTTGCAGCCAGTCGATGAGCGGGCTGGCGGAATCCAGCGGTATCAAAAAGTCGAAAGTGTGCGGACCGATTCTGTAACGGCGCCCCTCGGCCTTCAACGATTCTTGCTGGATCGCCCGGCCTCTTGTCTCCAAAGCCGCGTTATACCACTGGTCGATCTTTGATAGGTCGCTTACGGCAACGGTCACCGTGTCTAGCCCCATGGCGCCGTTTTGGTGCTCAAATTGCCGTGGAACCCGCTCTTCTCTCGGGGTTAGGTCTTGAATCAAAAAGGGAGCTACGCCTCGATCAGCCCCTTGGGCCAGAGATAAGACCCATTTCAGTTCGTATCCGTCCGGTCGTGTCCTTGCCCAGGGAACCGGGTCTTTGATAGCGACTCCAGCGCGGCGGAACTTTTCTGTGTCACCCTGGAGGTCGTCTGTCTGCATACAAAAATCGACCAACCCTTCACCCTTGCGCAAGGGCTCCCACCAGCGGTGCTCCGGGGCCTCGCGGTAAAAAGCGATAATTTCGAGGTATGAGCCATCGGCAAACGCAATGAGGACGTTATGACTGCCGACAGGATGTCGGCCTCCCGGTACGACTGTGAAGCCGAGCTGTTGGTAGTCTGCGGCGGCCTTGTCCAGATCTTTGACCACGATCACAAGATGATCAATTGCATTAAGCATTGCTAAAAAACCTATGTATTCATTATTGAAATGCTGGCGCAACTTCTTCGAGAAATCGCTTGAGCTGGCCCTTCTGATCCCAGGATGTCATGCGCAGCGCAATGTGCTCCAGGCCGGCAGCGAAATAGGACTTCAGCTCTTCTATGCATTGTTCCGGAGTTCCCG
>JBFJTQ010000288.1:0-4799 GCA_041625275.1 Binatia bacterium
AAGCAATCGTAGATCTCGGCGAAGTTCATATCTTTCGGACTCAGCCCGGCCATCTTATACGCCATCTCCGACGATTTTTTTCCGCCCAGGGTGGTCAATGTCGGCGCGTCGAGCAGACTGAAATGCGGATGATGCTGCCCCATGCCCAAGATCGTCACGGGCTTTTTGGGAAAGTCCCGCGCCCGCTCCGCGCTGGTCACCAGCACGGCACCACCGCCGTCGGATTCGAGCGAACAATCCAACAGCCGCAGCGGCGCGACGATCATGCGCGAGTTCTGGTGGTCTTCCAGAGTGATCGGCTTGCGCATGGTGGCGTTTTTGTTCAAGCACGCGTGCTTGCGCGTGGAAATGGCGATCTCGGCGAGATCCTCGCTTTTCGTGCCGAACTCATACATATGGCGCGATGCCGCAAACGCGTGGCCCCCGGCAGCCGCGAAGTGGCCCCAAGGTTCTTCCCAATGTTCGTCGCCGCGCCGGATCGGATGGCCTGGCGTCGGATCGGCGGTGGAGCGCTTGCGCGCGTGCACGCAGACGACCGTCGACGCCATGCCGGCGTCGATCGCCATCGCCGCGTGTTGGACCATGGCTATCGGCGTTGCGCCACCGAGCGCGAGATCGGTGGCAAAAAGCGGATCGATGCCCGCCATATGGGCCAGCTTCACCGCGTAGCTCCGGTGCGAGTCGTTCAGAGGTTGGTTGGTGAGCAACCCATCGACTTGCGAGCTCTCGATTCCCGCATCGTCAAGGCACGCCTTGATCGCTTCGAGATGAAGCGAGTTGGTCGTCGCGTCCGGGCGCTTGCCGACAACCGTCTCGCCTATGCCGACGATGCAATATTTGCCGCTAATGTTCGACATATGTTCCTCGCTTCCAGCGCTGCGCACAACCGATAATAAATCAGCGTAGGTTGTCCTACTTGCCGCTGACTATTGCGGCGATCTTACTTGCGATGTTCATTCGCTGTCAAGCGAGGATCGGTTTGACATGACACCGCCCATGCAGATAATTTCTGCCGAAAGCAGGTTAGGAAGCCGAATCGCTTTGACCGGCTATGGAACGATGTGCTGCTTTGCCAGCCCTTTGACGAGCGACAGTGGAGGTTTTCGCGGTCGGGTGTGGAATTAAAGCCAGGGTGGCCTTGACGTATGAGACGAAGCACGGACCGTATTCTGACTACGCATGCGGGCAGCCTGCCCCGGCCGGCCGACTTGCGCGACATGTGGTCGAAGAAGGCGAGCGGGGCGCAGAATGACGCGGCGCTGCAGGCTCGCTTGCGCTCCGCCGTGGACGAGGTCGTGCGCGCACAGAGGGAGACGGGAGTCGATATTCCGAACGACGGCGAGTTCGGCAAGCCGATGCGCGCCGCGTCGGACCGCGGCGCCTGGGGCAACTATATCTTCGAGCGCATATCCGGCTTCGGTCCGACGACGACGCAAACCCTAGCACCCGATACGGCGGCCCCAGGGGCGCCGATGCGCATCGTTGCGGTGCGCTGGGAACAGCGGGAGTTCGCGGAGTTCTACGCCGACACGGGGCTTGGAGCGCCGAGCACCGCCGCCAGCCGCCCGACGTGCATCGGCCCAATTGCCTACACCGCCCATGAGACCCTGCGCGGGGGCCTCGCGAACCTGAGGGCGGCCGCGGACGCTGCCGGCATCGAAGAAGCGTTCGTCACCTCGATCGCGCCCGGCAGCCTGGAGATGTTCTGCCGCGCCCAGAACAGCCACTACCCGACGGCCGAGGCGTTCCTGGAGGCGATCGCTGCGGCGATGCGCGAAGAATATCGAGCCATCGCGGACGCCGGCTTTGTCCTGCAGCTCGACGACCCCGGTCTGCCCGACGCGTGGGACATGCTCGATCCGAAACCGAGCCTCGAGGAATACAAGCGTTACGCGCTTCTGCGCGTCGAGATCCTAAACCATGCGCTCGAAGGCATCCCGGAGGAGCGGGTGCGCTATCATTTTTGTTGGGGTAGTTGGCACGGCCCCCACACGACGGACATCCCTCTGCGGGACATCGTCGATGTCCTGCTCAGAGTTAAAGCGCAGGCTTACTCGGTCGAAGCCGGAAATGCGCGTCACGAGCATGAACACAAGGTGTGGCGAGATGTCAAATTGCCTGCCGGGAAGATCCTCATTCCCGGCGTCGTCAGCCACGCGACCAATGTTGTGGAGCACCCTGAGCTTGTCGCGGATCGCATCCTTGCCTTCGCCAACGTTGTCGGCCGCGAAAACGTCATCGCGGGAACTGACTGCGGCCTGGGCGGGAGGGTGCATCCGCAGATCGCGTGGGCAAAGCTGCGCTCCCTGTGCGAAGGCGCGGCGCTGGCGAGCAAGAAGCTTTGGAATTGAATGCCAGGAGACTGCCGACTGGAAGATTTCTTGACCCAGTGTCCCGTTTCACCCTCTGGGTGAATCGCAAGACCAATAGAATATTTGGAACCAAAAACATGATCGACGCCGTCATCGCCGTGATCACAAGAGGGGACAAGGTTTTGCTCATTCAAAGGGCGCCGAACATCCGCGGCGGAGGGTATTGGGCGCCGGTCAGCGGCGAAGTCGAGCCTGGAGAGAGCCAGGAAGCGGCGGTGGCGCGGGAGTCGATGGAAGAAGTTGGCCTGGCGGTGCGGCCGATTCGAAAGGTTTGGGAAAACGTCTCGACGCGGGGAACTTTTCGACTGCACTGGTGGATGGCGGAGTATGTCGGCGGTGACTTGGCGCTCAACTTAGCGGAAGTAAGCGATGCCCGCTGGCTCACGGTTGACGAGATTTGCCGTCTGGATGGCACGTTCGAAGGCGATCGGGAATTTTATCGCAACATTCTTCCCTCCTTCGCTTCCTAAAGCCTTTTTTCCGTTTCGTTTCATATATGTTCTCGGCCTCAAAGCGAGAGGGTGGGAGTTCCAAGTTGCAACAGCGACTTTGAAAGGGTGTGTTTAGGTGTCTTTGCCACTTCAGACTCGCCCCGGGCTTGCCTACATCTGACGGAGAACTACGGAATCCGGATTCAATAGCGGTTGAAACACCATGTTTCACCTTTTATGCTTTCCACCATAGGGGAAAGATCGCGTTGTGGAGCATCTCAATGAAAAAATGCATGGTACCGGCTAAACATTCTTTTTCGCTCATCGTCGCTTCTTTCACGCGGTTAAAGGCGAAAGCCCATTGCGTGAAACTGTATTTTTTGATCGGCACATGGCTGATGGGTTGTGCGCCGGGGCCGGCCCAGGGCCAGGCGCCGCGCTCGCCTACGCCAGACTCCGTGGCGGGCGTCGTTCAAGCTCAAACGATTGCCGAAGGGCTCGAACATCCCTGGGGGCTGGAATTTTTACCAGACAAGCGCATGATTGTCACCGAACGTCCCGGACGCCTGCGCATCGTGGGAACGGAGGGCCGGCTCTCCGAGCCGCTCACCGGAGTGCCGCGGGTATACGCGAGCGGGCAGGGCGGCCTCCTCGACGTGGCGTTGAGTCCGACTTTCGATAGGGACCGGCTCGTTTATCTGTCATTTGCCGAACCCGGTTCGGGTGGCGCTGGCACGGCCGTGGCACGCGGGCGGTTAGGCGAGCGCGGGCTGGAAGACACGCAGGTGATCTGGCGCCAGCAGCCAAAAGTCGGTGGCTCCAATCACTGGGGATCGAGAATCGTTTTTCGCCCCGACGGCACGCTGTTCGTGACTTTAGGCGAGCGGTTTAGTTACTCCGAGCGCGCCCAGGACCTTTCGGTGACGATCGGCAAGATCGTTCGCATCAACCCGGACGGCTCGGCGCCGCGCGACAATCCGTTCGTCTCCCGTGAAGGCGTGCGGCCGGAGATCTGGTCTTACGGGCATCGCAATGTCCAGGCCGCCGCGCTCCATCCCGAGACCGGCCAGCTCTGGACCGTGGAGCACGGCGCACGCGGTGGCGACGAGCTGAACCACCCCGAAGCGGGCAAGAATTACGGCTGGCCCGTCATTTCCTACGGTACTCACTATAGCCTGCTTAAAATCGGCGAAGGCACAGCGAAAGCAGGAATGGAGCAGCCGGTTTACTATTGGGATCCAGTGATCGCGCCCTCGGGCATGGCGATCTATACGGGGGAACTGTTCGCGGGTTGGAAGAACAACTTCCTCATCGGCTCGCTCAGGCCAGGCGGATTGGTGCGGCTGGTCATGAAGGACGGCAAGGTGGTGCGGGAAGAACGCTACCTTGGCGAGTTGCGCGAGCGCATCCGCGACGTGCGCCAAGCGCCGGATGGCTCGCTCTTTCTACTCACCGACTCGGGCAACGGCCGGATCCTAAGAGTAACGCCGGTGGCGAAGCAGTGATCAAGGGATGCACGCCAAGGGTTGCAGCCTCCGTTGCCGATTTTGCCGAATGCATCAGGTTGGGGGTCGAGCGGAAACAATTTACTGAACCGGCGACGAGAGTCCTCTTTTTGTCTCCATGCTTGCCAGGCCTGTGTCTGCAAACAGTAAAATGCTTGGTATTTCCTCGAACCAAGGACGCCAACGTCGTTTAAGGGCAGCCATACGTTCCAGGGATTACATTCACCCGGCTGTCAGGAGAGAACTTATCGATGATGGAAAAGCAAACTGATTTCTGGGAAAGCGTGCGCAACTTGAGAAGATCCGCCAAAGACAAGAAGATCGCGGGTGTTTGCGGCGGATTCGGGGAGCATACTCCAGTCCCGGCGTGGGTTTGGCGAGCTCTGTTTCTGATTCTCTTGTTCGTCGGGGGAACCGGACTGATCGCTTACATTGTGCTGTGGATTTGCATGCCGGCCGCCGATGAAGTGGGTCCCAATTGATAGGTATCC
>JBFJTQ010000289.1:0-4795 GCA_041625275.1 Binatia bacterium
ATGAGGAGAGTTTGACTTCCACGGCCCGGGAAGTCGGTCGCTATCTGGAGCGGCGAGGGGCTTCGTTTCTGGCCGAGATTGCGCGTGGCACGGGGTTGCTGAAAGTCAAGGTCGAAGAGGCGTTATGGCAACTGGTGGCCCATGGCTATGTGACCGGGGATGGCATCGCGGGTCTGCGCATCATGCTCACGCCTGAGAGAAAGCGGCAGGGACGGCGCCGAAGGCTGCAACTGATAGCCGGCGGGCGCAGCGCGGAACGTATGATGCCGGTCGGACGCTGGGCGCTGTGGTTGAATCCGTCGGAGGAACAGTCCGCTGAGGACAGGCGCAACGATGAAGCGCGCGCGCGGCAGTTACTGCGGCGCTACGGGGTCGTATTTCGCGAACTCCTTGCCCGTGAAACCTGCATTCCCTCTTGGCGCAGTTTGCTAGCCATCTACCGGCGGCTGGAAGCCCGCGGGGAGATTCGCGGCGGTCGCTTTGTGAACGGTTTTGTGGGAGAGCAGTTTGCGCTGCCGGAAGCAATCGAGTCGTTGCGGGCGCAGCGCAGAAGCGGGGGTGAGCCACAGCGTGTCATGATATCGACGGCCGACCCGCTCAATCTCGTCGGCATCCTGACGCCGAGTCCGCGTTTGTCGCCGTACTCGAATCAAATCATCGTTTATAGCGAGGGCGTGCCGGTCGATACCGGCCCGTTAGGGGCAGTGCGGAGCCGCGCCCAGGTAGACTCCGTTCCTACCAAGAAATAAAACATCCAGAAGACCATTTCCCATCATCCATAGTCGGCAGGCAGCGAGGACATTTTTTTCCCAGCCAGGAAGCGCCCTGAGATGCGGTCAAAAACGAGGCCGGGCGCACAGGCGCGTTCATGAGAGCCAAGGGCGTGGTTGAAAATTCCATTGCGGATGCGCTACAAGGCACGCGCGGAAGGCGAAAAAGTCGCGCGCCGGGCTAAGGCGAGTCAGTGCGTCATGCACCCGCAAGCCAAGCGCTCAAAAAAAACCTAGTATTGTACCGCTTGTAAGAACCCAACGCGCCGTTGTGATGAGGTTCACTGCGAGGCGCGTGTATTTTTTGCCGGCGACTAGCGCGCGCCGCCGTTCACCGGTTTCGCAGACGGGCCGCTCAACACCTCCTTGAGCACGCGAATTTCTACGACGTCCTCCTGTAGCCGTGTCAGGCCCTCTTTGGCCCGGTGAATTTCGTTCAGCATATTGTCGATTTCGCCGAGAGATATGGATTCCAGCGCCTGACGAATCTTACGATTCATCCCGAAAAGATTTTGCACGCCGCCTTTATCGCTTATTTTTTGGTCGAGCTGTTGATAAACGCGAGTTACGCCCTCCATCTGACCTTTGACGTCGTCCACAGTGATCCTCCTTTTCTTTGTGCTTGCGATTGCAGGTGAGATTGATGTAGCTATCTCAAATCATAGTTTAGAAAAGAAAACAAGCGTGAAACTTGTTTTTGAGAGTAGAGAAAAGTTTCTCGCATAACATTCGGCGCGCGACATGAGAAGGTAAAAAAAGTTGTCCGGAATTTCCAAGGCGGGATGAGGAGAGGGATCTATGGTAGTGAAACCGTTCATGCGCCTCCTGTGGGCCTTGCGATTCTCGCTGCGCGGGCTGCTGGGCGCGTTGCGCACCGAAGAAGCGCTGCGTTTAGAGTTGATAATCCTCGCCGCCGTGATTCCCGTCGCGTTGATCTTAGAAGGTGGGGTGGTGGAGCGCGCCTTGCTCATCGGGAGCTGGATGGCGGTGATTGTCGTGGAACTCATCAATACGGCCATTGAGACCACGGTCGATAGAATCGGCAGCGAACGCAACGAGCTGTCAGGACGCGCCAAGGATCTCGGATCGGCGGCGGTCTTGTGCACGATCATTACGGCAGGAGTCGTGTGGCTGTTGATTTTGATCAAGAATTAGAAGCTGGCCGGAATGGCGGAAGGCGAGCGGCAGCGCAGTGGCATCAGGCGAAACGCGCTGAAGGAAAGGTTGGACGCTTACTTCGATGGAAGACCTGCGAGCGTCTTGTCCCTCGCGCGGTTGCGGTGCAATGCCAAAAAGAGATCGTAGAACGAAACGATGCTTCGCTCTTCCATGCTTGGGTGCCCGTCTTTCTTGCGGTACAAGAGCATGACACTGAGAGGGCGCTTGTGCATTTCCAGCAACTCGGCGCCCTGGGCATCAAGGTAGCGACCGACGGTTCTTAAAGTGTTCGGCAAGCTGTAAAAATCAGGCAACCTGTCCGGCTTGACTCGCCTGGCTCTTGCCTCCCGGTCGAGACGCTCGAGATCGCTGCCAGTGTAATTGAGCACCGGGGCGGGCGATCCGAACTTGAGCCTGTGCTGCCATTCGCGCAACCTGCCCAGCAAAGAAGGATCCTTTTCCGGATCGCCGCGCACGACATACCGATCCCCCTGTGCCTGGAGTTCGAAGACATTTATCCGTTTGGCCTCCAGGGCCTGGCCGATGACGCGCAGATTTTGATCGTAGGATTTGGTGTCGCTCATGGATGCCTCACGTATCGAATCGATGGTCTAACGCAAGTCGGAAAACGGCAATCATCGGCCGCAACGATTGGCGTTCATACCACCGGTTGCGCTGCGAAACAAGTCTTTACAGAGCGCTTTCTTGACAAGGCATAGGCCCGAACGTATGGTAGACGCGAATATCGGCAATTAGCCCCATCCGACATTTTTCCAGACCCGCTTGGCCCGCAAGCCCCACGACCGTGGGCATGCCCTGCGGGATTGCAGATTGCAAATGTCAAATTGCAAGTCTGAGATCTGCGATCTGAAATTTGTCATTCCGAGCGGAGCGAGGACTAGCCGGACCTCGCGGACCCCCTCGTCCTGTGAGTTGTTGTCGGTTTGAGGTTAGTCTTGTGCTACGTCAAGGAGGTAATCATGGCACGTCCGGAGAAAATTGAGGCGACGCAAACGCGCATGGCCTATCACGGCCTGCGTGACTGGATCGAGCAGGTCGATAAATTCGGCGAGCTGCGGAGAATCACAGGCGCTCATTGGGACAAGGAGATGGGCGCAATCACGCAGATGTTGACGGAAAGCGCAAAGGGCAAAGCGCCGGCATTTCTCTTTGATGAAGTGCCCGGCTATCCAAAAGGTTACCGCACGCTTTACGGGCAATTCTCGACCGTCAAACGCGTTGCTCTGACTCTTGGTTTGCCGCTTGAATACGAACGCAAAGCCGACGTCGTCAAGGCTTATCATCACCGCATGACGGAGATGAAACTCATCAAGCCGAAAATGGTCAAGACCGGACCGATTTTCGACAACGTATTTGAAGGCGACAAGGTCGACGTCCTGAAGCTGCCGGTTCCGCTGCACCATGAGCAGGATACGCACCGATATATTGGCACCGCAGACATGTGCATCACCAAAGATCCGGATGCCGAATGGTACAATTTCGGCGCCTATCGCTGCCAGGTTTATGATGGCAAAACCATCGGCTGCCAGATCACCGAGGGCAAGCATGGCCGCATTCATCGGGACAAATACTTCGAGCGGGGTCAGAAAGCAAAATTCGCCATCGTCTGTGGTCAGGATCCGCTTCTGTACCTGCTGTCGGCGAGTCCCCTCCCCAGCGGCGTTTCCGAATACGACTTTGCCGGCGGCATTCGCGGGGAGCCGGTTGAGGTCGTGAAGGGACCATTTACCGGATTTCCGATTCCTGCGGACGCGGAAATCGTCGTCGAAGGCGAGGCGGTGCCCGGCCAGGTAAAGCCAGAAGGCCCCTTCGGGGAATGGATGGGTTACTATTCGGACGATGTCGTGCCGCGCCCTTACATTGATGTGAAGACTGTCATGTATCGGAATGATCCGATTCTCACCTGCGCGCCGCAACACAAGCCGGTCGATGAAACCGGTTTGCTTAAGGGGATTGCCGGGGCGGCAGAGATTTGGAAGGCCCTCGAATCCTGTGGTTTGCCGGACATCCTCGGGGTGTGGAACCATGAGGGCGCCCCGGCGACACGATTCACGGTGATTCAGATTCGGCAGCGATACCCCGGCCACTCGCGCAATGTGTTACACGTCGCGGCCAACTGCGCGGCGGGCGCGTACAACGGCAAGTGGACCGTCGTCGTCGATGACGATATCGACTGCTCGGATATGGATCAGGTGTTGTGGGCGATGGGAACCCGCTTCGATCCCGTGACGGATATCGATATCGTGCAGAAGGCCTGGTCTTCCGGCCGCGATCCGATGTTTTTGCCGGGGAATTTCAATAATCGCATCTTGATTGATGCCTGCATCCCTTACAACCGCAAACTTCGCGGCGAGTTTCCGCGAGTCGTGGAAGTGACCGAGGATCTACGCGCTAAGATGAAAGCCAAGTTCGGCGATCTGTTCAAAGCGCAATTCTAATCAGCGAGGAGCATATCATGGCATTTACTAGTTGGCGCGGGGTCGTTGGGCTGGTCAAGCCGACGCATCGACCGGGGTCGCTTGAAGAATTCATCCGGTTGCTGCCCGAGGGCATCGGCGTTGTGCCGCTCTACTTAAATATTCAGCGCGGCACCGAAGACGAATTTCGCAGTGCGCTCAACGCCGTGCAAGAGAAGGTCGAAGAGTTGGCGAAGGAAGAGGTCGACCTGATTCACCCGGAGGGGGCGCCACCCTTCATGGTCCAAGGCTTTAAGGGCGAAGCCAAAATCGTCAAAGACTGGGAGGCCAAGTACAAGATTCCCATCGTGACCGCCGCTCAGACGCAGGTCGAAGCTTTGCAGGCGCTCAAGATCAAGAGATTTGTCGGCGTGACCTATTTTACCGGCG
>JBFJTQ010000290.1:0-4789 GCA_041625275.1 Binatia bacterium
CCACCGATCCCGCCCTCGACACCACAAGGCGCAACACCTCTTGCAGATCGAGTGTCGAGTTGATCGATGCGCTGACTTCATAGAGAGCGGCCAGCCGCGCTTGGCCGGCGGTGATCTCGGCCAGCTTGAGCTGGAGAGATTGAACCAGTCGCTGGTTGTCGGCGAACGCTTTGGTGAGCGCCCGGAGCGGCACGACGCGCAAAATCACGTAAGAACCAGCGCCGAGAAGCAGGGCCATGACAGCAAACGCGGAAGTTTCATAGAGTAGCGGCCGCAGGGAGCGGCCGATGGTGATTGAGCCTACCGGCACGCCCGCGTCCAGAATCTCGGCCGATCGCCATAGGGTCGGCTCATTAATCCGCTCCGCGCTTTCGGCGATTACTTGTCCCTCGAAATCCACGATACGGCGCACCTCCGGAACCGTCTCACGTGGCCGGCGCTTCACGATTTCTTCTAGTTGCGCCTGTCGGAAAAGCCAGGATCGGGGATTGGAGCTGACGAACTGGGACACGGTTCGGCCGTGAATCTCTGCTTCGGAAATGAGAACTGCGTCGATCAGGCGATACGAGGTGGCGAAATAAATAGCCGGGATAGTGACTGCCACAACACTGCCGACAATCGCGGCAATCCAGCTGATGATCTTATGCGGATTAACTTGTTGTTCTCGCATCGCCGGTCACCGACTTTTCTGACCTGGCCGCTAATGACCAAGACGAAAACAAGATTGCGCGCATATCGAGGTTTCTTTTCTTGCTTTAAGTGGACAGAACTTTCATACGTCGGCCTGGCCCTAAGCTAATCATGGGTAACCACATGCTAGCTTTCCCCTACTCGAAAGCCTATCTCGCCTCCACGAGAGACGGCAGTCTCACGATGGTAAACCAGAATTCTTCCAATAGCTTGACGATGGAGATGAACTGGTCCATATCCACCGGCTTCGTGACATAACAGTTGGCATGGCTGCCATAGGTCGCGAGGATATCTCCCTCCGCCTCCGAAGTGGTCAGGATAACCACGGGGATGCGCTTGAGATTAGGGTCGGTTTTGATTGCTTGAAGGACTTCACGGCCATCCATTTTAGGCAGGTTGAGATCGAGGACGACCAGATCAGGTTTGGGCGCTTGAGCGTAATCGCCTTCCCGCCTTAAGAAATCTATAGCCGCAAGCCCGTCGCTTGCGACGCTCAAATTGATGAGAAGCTTGGCCTCTTTCAGCGCTTCCCGAGTCAGGCGGACATCACCCGGGTTGTCTTCCACAAGCAACACCTCAATAGGCTTCACCATCTGGCTAGTTGTCATCCGTGTAGGCCTTTCTTGTTATCCATCGAAAACCTGAAAGCAAATTTCATGTCGAGCCTCAGTCTTAACCCAAGTTCCCATTGTTACATCGGATAAAAACTCTTTCCCTGTAGCTACTTGCCGCAATTTCACGACTTGTGGTAACGTTTACTTCACCGTTGCCACCGATGTTCTAAAGTACCCTTTTTTACAATTTTGTTATTTTGGGGAAGTTTTTGGTCAAAACATGAAAATTATTTCGATTCCTTTATTACGCGACAATTACGGCTATTTAGTCGTGTCCGAGCCAACGAGGGAGGCCCTGGTCATCGATCCCTCGGAGGCCGAACCGGTCTTGCGCCGAGTTGAGGAAGAGCGGCTCAGACTCACAGCGATTCTTAATACGCATCATCACCGGGATCATACCGGTGGCAACGACGGAATTTTGACGCATGGCAAGATTGACATTTACGGACACAAGAGCGATGCGGTGAGAATCCCGGGGCTAACCCACGGCGTCGAAGAGGGCGATGAAATCAGACTGGGCGAACTGGTCGGCAAGGTTCTTTATATTCCAGGCCACACCACCGGCCATGTCGCGTATCTCTTCGGCAATAATCTGTTCTGCGGCGACACCTTATTCACTGGCGGTTGCGGGCGCCTGTTCGAGGGCACGCCGGAACAGATGCATGCCTCGCTGAGCAAGCTGATGATGCTGCCGGACGACACTAAAGTCTATTGCGGCCATGAATACACAGAAAACAATCTGCGCTTTGCCGTTTCGCTGGAACCCAAGAATCACAAACTCGCGTCCAGGCTGGAAAGGGTTCATGCGTTGAGAGCGCGCGGGGTTTCCACGGTTCCCGCGACGCTTGAAGAAGAGAAGCAAACCAATCCCTTTTTGCGCTGGGACAGCAAGGAGTTAAGGGACACGCTGAAAAGAGATTTTCCCGCTCAGGTCATGGAACCCGTGGCGGTGTTCGCCCAGGTGCGCAAGCTGAAGGATCAATTCTAGCACAAACCGAGCAGCCATGAACCTCAAGGAAAAGACCCATCTCTGGCACGTCGCATTGCTGCGTCTGTACATCGGCTATTACCTGCTGTATCAGGGCATTAGGAAGTATCACCGCGGTTTTCCCCACAGCGACTGGATCGGGCGTCAGGTCGGGGATCTGTCTAACGTGGATCTCTATCCGTGGTACCGGAGCTTTCTCGTCGATTATGTCGCGCCGCATGCAGAGCTGTTTGGCTACCTCGTAATGGTCGGAGAGATTCTGGTCGGTGCATGTCTGCTTCTCGGGCTATTCACCCGGTTCAGCGCGCTGATCGGGCTGTTCATGTTAGTCAATTATTATCTGGGTCCCGGTATGGCTCGGGGCGGTGCGCCGTTGGCGCAGCAGCAAACCTTTATTGTTTGCCTGGTGATCATTTTTCTCTCGAACCCAGGCCGTACCCTCGGCCTGGACGGTCTGCTCTCCGGCGCCGGCAGGGGAATAAGATGAGACTTTTCGGCTGCGCCAACACGGAAGGAACGGAGCGCTACCGTAACCGCTTTAGCGGCAAAATTCCGGCGGAACATTTTTCCTCATCGCAGCGCTTGTGGCTTTCTTCCATCGGCATCGGCACCTATCTGGGAAACTACGACAGCGATGCGGACCGCGAGTACCATGACGCGGTGGTGCGCGCCGTTGAATCCGGCTGCAACGTGATCGATAGCGCCATCAATTACCGCCTGCAGCGCAGCGAGCGTTCCATCGGCACGGCACTCAAAGAACTCAGCACCAAGGGGTTCAACCGTGATGAAATCGTCATTGCGACCAAGGGCGGCTTCATCCCTTATGATGGGGCACTCCCTCAGGACCCCCGGAGCTATTTCGAAGAGACTTTTGTCAAACCCGGAATCGCGAGCTTCGCGGATGTGATCGGCGGAGTCCATTGCATGACACCGGCCTATTTACTCGACCAGGTCGATCGCAGCCTGCGCAACCTCGATCTGGAATGCATCGACATCTACTACGTCCACAACCCAGAGACGCAGCTTGGCAAGATCAGCCGCGAGCAATTCGACGCGCGCCTGCTCCAGGCCTTTGAATCTCTCGAGGGAGCGGTGGCGGCGGGAAAGATTCGGTCTTACGGAACCGCGACATGGAATGGTTTCCGCAAGGATCCCCATGCCACAGACTACCTTTCCTTGGCCGAGATTGTCGGACTCGCGACCAAGGCCGGGGGTAAGAATCATCATTTCAAAGCCGTCCAGCTACCGTTTAATCTTGGGATGACCGAGGCGCTCTCCCTGGCCAACCAGCGAGTCGAAGGGAAGGAAGTCACGATCCTGCAAGCCGCACAGGCCTTCGGAATCACGGTCATGTGCAGCGCCTCGATCCTCCAAGGCCAGCTCGCGCGCAACCTTCCCGCGCTGATTGGGGACACCTTTCCGGGCCTGGAGACGGACGGTCAAAGGGCGCTGCAATTCGTGCGCTCCACTCCCGGCGTGAACACGGCGCTGGTCGGCATGAAACAACTGAATCATGTCGACGAGAACTTGCGCACGGCCCTTGTAAAGCCTGCCCCTTGGACGCAATACTCCAGACTCTTCGAAACGAAGCCGGAGAACTAAGCACTGATCACTGTATTGGTCATTAGTTCCCGGTGAGGTGAGTCACGTTCCCGAACAGCTCGGCGAGTCGGCCCAAGGCTGCTTCGGGCAGGCGAGGCTTAAGGATCGCTTCTATGTTGGCATTGAGATGATCCGGATTGCCCGTTCCCGTGAGCACAACGTCGATACCCGGCTCGTGCCGGCAAAAGCGGTAGGCGGCCTCGGGTAAGGACGAGACGCCGCTCCCGTTCAGCACGAAATCCAACGGATCGTCGGGATTGAACCCAGCGGGCGCGACCCACCCTTTGCGCATCAGTTCGCCGCACAATTCTCTTAAGCGTTCCGGCTGGCTAAGCGCGCGTCGCACAGCAAACATGTTCAAAACGCCGACATGGTTTTTCCGGGTTAGCGGCAATACGGTCTTTCTCGCCGACGGATTGAGCAGGCTGAATCCGACCATCACGACGTCCCATCGATCCTCCTTAAGGCTCCGTTGCAGCATTTGATGGGAGGGGTCCGGCACGAATCCTTCGCTCACGCCAATGAAACGGATCTTCCCTTGCGCCCGCAGCTTTTGCATCGCCGGCAGCAGGCGTTCCGCAGCAAAAGGATAGTCTTTCGGCTCTACTCCGTGGAGATGATAAACATCGATGTAATCCGTACCGAGACGCTTTAGGCTGTGCTCAAGCCCGCGCTGAACTTCTTTCTCGGGATCAGGATGATCGGCCGGTGGCAACGTCTTCTTGGTTGAAATGACCCATTGGTTTCGGGGAAAGCTCGCGATCGCCTTGCCGACGACATCCTCAGTCCCGTACGCCTCCGCCGTGTCGAGAAAGTTGACGCCCAGATCCATCGCTTGCCTCACCAATCCGATGGCGCGGGCTTCCGATGCGGCGTTGTTGCGCAGGCCGTGGCG
>JBFJTQ010000291.1:0-4771 GCA_041625275.1 Binatia bacterium
AGACCGTTCTGCCCTGCTGCGCGCCCTGGATGTCGTGTTGATACTCGCTACTGTGGTGTCTTACGGCTACATCATCTGGAACGTCGACCTGATGGAGGATCTGGGTCTGTTTGCGCCGACGGAAGCCATCGTGCTCGGGTTTGTCGCCATCCTGGCCATTCTGGAAGCGACGCGGCGTTCGATGGGCTGGGCGCTGACCATACTGATCTGTGCATTTGTCCTCTACATCTACTACGGCGAGTACCTTCCTTTTTGGCTGGGGGGCCACATGGGATTCGGTGGCGAGCGCATTATGGGGAATCTGTACCTCTCCACCAACGGCATGTTCGGCATAATCGCCCACGTCATGCTCAAATACGTGTTCCTTTTCTATCTATTCGGCAAATTGCTGGAGTGGACCGGCGCGCTGGATTTCATCATGAAGCTGGCCCTCGCCCTCGTGGGCCGCTACCGGGGCGGCCCCGCGATGGTCGCCGTGGTATCCAGCGGATTTACGGGCAGCGTTAGTGGCAGCGCCGTGGCCAACGTGATGATCACCGGTACCGTTACGATTCCGTTGATGCGGCGTGTGGGAATACAGCCGCATGTTGCTGCCGGCATTGAGGCAGCAGCCTCATCGGGAGGGCAGTTTATGCCCCCGGTAATGGGCGCCACCGCCTTCCTGATCGCCCAGTTTCTCGGTGTTTCTTACTTCGAGGTGATGAAGGCGGCTCTGATTCCAGCCGTCTTATACTTCGTCGGCGTGCAAGTCGGCGTGTATGCCTATGCCTTGCGAGCAAAACTGGAACCGTTTCCGGTTGAAGAGATCCCGTCGTGGCGCCAAGTCTTCAGCGGTAGTTCGGGGATTACCTTTTTGAGCTCGTTCGTTACGTTAGTCACGCTGCTGGTGCTGCGCTACTCCGCTCCATTTGCCGTCGTATACTCCATGGCCGCCGGCCTGGCATGTTACACGGTCATTCGCCTGTTCCAGCGACAATCCCCGAGAATCGTATCGTTTGTCGATCTCGTCTCAACCGCACCGGCCGGATTCGCGGGTCTGGGCGCCTCGGCAGCAGGCGTGGGAATGATCGTTGCCGTACTTCTCTTGACCGGCCTGGCGGGCCGCTTCTCAACTCTAATCCTGAACTTTGCCGGTGATAATGTGATTTTGATTTTAATTTTTACCATGATCGCCGCGGTGGGGATGGGCGCCGGCATGCCCACGTCTATCATTTACATCCTGCTCGCCCTGGTGCTCGGGCCGGCGCTGGAAAAACTGGGTATTTTGCCCCTGGCGGCTCATCTGTTCATCTTCTACGGTGGATTAATGTCCATGGTAACTCCACCAGTGGCCATGGCCGCATACGCCGGCGCAACTTTGGCCGGCACGGACTTCTGGCGCACAGGAGTCCAGGCGTTCATTTTCTCGCTATCGGCCTATTTCCTGCCATTCGTTTTTGTGCTGGACAACGGACTGCTCATGATGGGTCCGATCGGAAATATTCTTTTTGCCACGTTTACCGGCCTTGCAGGGGTTTCCCTTCTAAGCATCGCCCTGGTTGGCCCAGCCCACGACCAGTTTGAGTATATTGAACGTACGGGACTCTTCGTGGCCGCCGTGGCGATGCTGCTGCCGATCCCAGGGAGTACGCTTTTTGCGGTGGTGCTGGCACTCGTCGCCTTTCTTCGGCCCATTCGCCGCTGGCTTGTGGCGAAAAGACAGCCGCGGCCGGCCGCCGTACCGGACTGATTGATCGCATACCAGCGCCGAGGAGAACGGTCGGCGCGTCTTTCCTCGCTGATGCCCTATGACAGAACCGGGGTGGTGGCGAATCGGTGAGCAAACCCGCCGCCTACATCAGCCAACCGAAGCGCGCCTGGCGCTTTGCATTGAAAAACCGTAGCTCTTGTCGAGGCCGAGTTCTTGCACGACTCTGATCCCCCGAGCGAGAGATTCGCCATCCAGGGCACGCAATGGGCGGCGTAGTTCGCCGGCCGGCATTCCCAGCGCATTCATGAGTGATTTGAGCGCCACTGGGTTGACCACTGAATAGGTAAAGTGCAGCAGCGGCAAGAGCCGGAGGTAGGTTTCCCTGAATGCCTCCGCCTGCTCGTAGGATCGCCAGGGCGTAGAAATGGTCGCCAGCTCGGCGGGAGCAATGTTGCCGGTCATATTCGCAGTCCCGTGGCCGCCGAGACTCATCGTCGGCACTATTAAACCCAGGTTGGGAGAGTCGCAGCACATCACAGCCACGTCCGGGCGGGCAGCCAGTATCTGCGCGACTTGACCCACGCGCGCCGTCGATTCCTTGTGCACGACGTAATTTGGGTGCTTAAAAATCCGCAACAGGTGATTCCAGTGCAGATCGGACTTCACGCGCGGTGGATTATTGTAGACTCCGAGCGGCAGATCCGTTGCATCCGCGACCTCAAGGAAAAAACGCTCGATGTCATCCTCTGGCGCGCAGATGTAGGCTGGCGCAGCCAGTATGGCACCGTCCGCGCCGTTCTCGCGCGCAAATCGCACGTTCGCGATCGTCGCCTGGGTGTTGTTGCCCGTGCAGCCGTAGAAAAACGGCATCTTGCCGCTCTTCATTTTTGCGGTTTCGACGATGATGGTTCGTTTTTCCTCGGGAGTGAGCATGGACGTCTCGCCCGTCGACCCCATGATTAGAATTGCCGCCGACCCGTGATCTTCCTGGAACTTGAGCAGCGTATGAAATGCGCCGAAGTCAACACCCCCATCGCGGTTGAACGGTGTGATCAAGGCCACGAAGGAACCATTGATGATCATCTTGGACATGACAGCCTCCTCGCAGTCGTTGTGACGGAGCCAAGCCCGCAAAACGGCCAAATGACTGGCGCAAAACGTAGCGCCCTCTAACTTAAAAAGGAAACCCTTTTGCCTGTGCGCGATAAACGGCCTTTTGATATAAGCCTCTTAGCGCAAGCGTGCGGCGCCTGTCCAGCCCTATCTGACTGAAACAAACATTGCAGGGCGCTTTGACTGGCGACGCAATATCCACCCGGACTCTTGAGAGCTCCGTCTCGCCTTGGCCTGCGGCTTCAAGGTTTCTTATTTGAGCAGTCCTCCCCAGCCGCAAGCTCACCCCGCGTCGCTGCATAATAACCTAGACTTCGAAGCCCGTAAGTCCTAGAATTCAACTTGTCATAGGCTGGCATTCTTAGCAGGTTACGAAAAGGGGGTCTACGATGAGATGTCCCTACTGCGCGGGGACTCTGCAGCCGGACTTGCAGACCCAGCGCCAAATACACGAGAAGAGCGGCATCTGGAAAGTTTTTTCGGCCGTATGCCCGGCCTGCGACCGGGCCATGATCCTATTGACTGCGACCAGCGCGACGAGGGATTTCTCCCATATCGACATACAAGCGTCGCTCAAGGAAGTGCATCGCCAAGCTCTCCCGCCCGAGGTTACCGAGCCCTACGCGACCGATTACGACGAGGCCTGTTTCGTCCTTGCCGACAGCCCGCGGGCCAGCGCCGCTTTGAGCCGAAGTTGCCTGCAATTATTGCTGCGGACAAAGGCCAAAATCGAGTCCGGCGGACTGAGCGGCGAAATCGCTCAAGTGTTGGCGTCAAAAAGCCTTCCACCGGAACTGGCCTCGGCTTTGGCGGGTGTCGTCGACGTTTGCAACCTTCACGGAAACCGCTTGAAGAATACGCACCCGGGATTGATCCAGGAATCAGCGGCCGGGGAGGCCGAATACCTTCTCGACGTGCTGGAGGACCTTTTTGATTTTTATTTCGTCAAGCCGGCCCGGCTCAAGAGTAGAGCCGAAGCTCACAAGGAAGAAGCCTTCACGGCGACGGAGAACTCTCAAGCTCGGGCGCGCTCGGTAAAGCGTATTGTCACTTATGTTTCCGCCGCCGGCCGAGATTAAGGGACACGCCTGAAAGAAGCGAATCGCCGGCGAGTGCTTTCCCGATGGCACTTACAAGTGAGCAGGATTCTTCCTTTCCGAGTTGCGCTTCCCTTACCTATGACGATCTGCCATTCGGACTCCCTGCGGATATAGCTTGAAACCGCCAAACCCGTATTCGCCAACGGCTCTACTGGTGCCAGCGTCGAAGAGATCTATAAGCATGAATTTTTCCGGATGGCCGGCGAGATAATTCGAAAAGGTATCGACAAAACGCTCCTGGCTATGATAGTCAGCGCGATAAAAACCTTCGCCGACATACAAGCGGTGAGGACGGCGCCGGTCATCGAGACGAATCCAAAAACGTGAGCCGCCAGGCCCCAGGCTATCGAGCCATTTTTTGTACTGCGCAATTGTAGCCTCGCGCCGTTTGAATTCGTCGCCCACAGCCGGAGTCCTGTGAAAAAAGATGAAAGTAAGAGCCAGTAGAACGATGACTCCAAATTTCCCCATAATTCCCTCCTTCTTCGGCTCCCCGACATTCTTGTTTCGCAACTCTCCTGCCAGGCAGACAGAATGGCGCGTGATATCCGCGCCCCTGGCGAAAAGCGGGACGTTCTGCATTCTTTGTCTTGAAGAGGAATCATATGGTGCAACGGGAATGACAAAAAACAGTCTTTGGGATAAGAGGTGTAATCGTTAATCCAGGGATGATGTTTCGTACATTCTTGGCCATCGTGAACGAAGATCGCCTTCGCGACGGCCTTTACCGCATCCGCGCAAGGCCGGGCTTTTACAACCCTGAACGAGCGCGAACACAAGAGGAGGCAAAGAGATGGCGCAGCGAATCATTGCGTCGCATGCGGGCTACGACTGCGAAGATAGTTTCATCAACGCATACCTAGCGCGA
>JBFJTQ010000292.1:0-4770 GCA_041625275.1 Binatia bacterium
AATAGGTGGATGCCACTGCGACGGCGCCCCATTTGGAAAACATATCGCGAAACGTCTTTAGATACGGCCACGGGGGCGGCCCTTCGATAACAAAGCGAAAGCGTTCTTCCGGCAGCGGCCCGGTTCCCATGCGCACTTTTTCTTCCATCTCCGTGAGAGCGGTTTCGAAAAACCGCAGCCCGTCTTCGGTCCCCCGCAGGCAATAGAGCGGCGCCATCATGGTGACCGAATCGAAATAGGCATCATACGGCGACGGAACGTTCTTAGTGAGCGCTTTGATCTTCGACCAGAGCTCACCGGTCTCGCCGGAAAGCGCAACGATTTTTCGGAACTTGGCCCAGTCGAGTTTCTTCCCGGTAAGGCGCTCGCAGGCTTCAATGACCTCCTCAAGTTGGCGTACCACGTACTCGACGTCTTGTTGCGAGGGGACGCCCGATGGTTCGCGCAGGAATGGAACATCCAGATTGTAAATTTCGCCGTTGCAATTTTCGGCCAGGTGTTCGAACCACTGCAAATAAACATTGCAGCCGACGTAATTGCATAGGATCAGCGAAGGGAGCGGAATCGTCGCGAAGGGAGTTTTTCGATCGCCCAAAAACATGCCCACGTCGGCTTTCACATAGGCGCAGTTGTCCATCGAGTAACCGATCTCTTCGGCTTTTTGAATAAACGGTAAAGCAACCTTTTTGACCGCCAGTTGTAAGGCGTTGATTTCGGGATAAACCGGGATCATGTCGAAGGCGTGCACGAGTTCCACGGGGTTACCGCTAATGAGCATGTAAACGGCCTTGCCGTCACCCTGCTCGGCGGCGCGCGTGAGGCGCTCAAAGTAACGCCCCATAATCTCCTTTTGCAGGAGATGCATCTGACCTTGATACTGAGTTTTTTCGGCTGTGCCTGTTTGTGCCATTAAATTCTCCTAATCGAAGAGCATTGACTCGACAAAAGTTTCGACCTCGGACCTTGCCTTGTCAAAGATCCACATTTTCTCTTCGAACTCGAGGTAAAGGTGAGGAATACCCGCCGTCTCCAGCGCCCTCTTGTAAAGAGCATAGTCGAACAGGGCGGGCTCACAAAACTTGGCCGCCAGAATCATGACGGCAGCCGCCCCGGTTTCTTTGAACCTGTCGATCAAGTGCTTTGATTTTGGCTCTCGAGAGTCGTGTTTGACACCCGAGAAAACGCTGCGATTAATATAGCTTTCCGCCAGGTTGCGTATGGGGTCGCCTTCCAGCGGCACGTCTTGTGTGAAAAAGCGATAACCCACCAGGAAGTCGTCGTCCAGGATGTAGCAGCCTGCAGCTTCCAACCCTTCAATGAGTTCGAGGGGGGGCTGCTCGCAGAACGAGCCTTCGAGCACGACCTTGATGCGGTCTTTCGGTTTCTCGTTTCTTTGCCGAATCTCGCCGAGCGACTCTTCAAGGATCGCAATGTGTTCCTCCGCCGGTAATATCGTGCCGATCCGGGTCAGGATGTAGCTCTCCACCGTAGAGAGATTCTGTGGCTTTTCCGCACGAATCGCATAGAGCTCTCGAAGCAGTTTTCTCTGCTGGTTGTAGACGCTTAAGCTTTGCCGGATATCATCGTCAGTTATGGGTCGCCCCGCCACTTGCTCGTAACTTGTCTTGAGCCTGCGGTATTCGGCCGTCAGGTAATCCACCGTATGGCGCGATGTCATATTTTGCGGGAAGTGGATGTATTCCACCATCAAACGGGGAAAGTTGCGCTTGAAAACGCTCCCCAAATTCCTTGCCGGGTCGCAAATCGAATGGAACACGATTCCATCGAGGAAGTCGAGTCTCCCGACCATTCCCAGCTCCAGGGTGCTCTTAACGATGGAGCAAACGAAAGATTGAAAACGCGAGTCCGCATGTGCAATCTCCAACCGATTGCCTCCACCGATAACACCCACTGGTATCATTCCACCGGCATGGATGAGTTCAGCCGGTGTATAGACCGGATAACAACCGATCAGCTTCCTCGAAGGATGATTCTTCTTCCACTCCACCATCAAGTCGAGCGGGTATGTTTCCAAAGGCTCACGATATCGAGAAATCACCTTCTCGAGATTTGTCATTAGGAACTCCCTGGGGGAAAAATAGTGTTAAAAGTCGCAATATAAGTGCCAGGTAATCGCGCCCGAATTGTATGATGAAAGCCGAGCAAATCACGCCCACTTATTCCGATGTATCGGAATTTGTCAATTAACATTTCCTAGTTACAAGAAAAAACTGTCGTATTTAGTAGTGCAAAGCTGCTGGCATATGCTTTGCTCGTCTTGCCCGTAGCTGAGACTCTTCGCCCAATTCAATGAACGGATAGGAGAACAATATGGCGGCGCGGGCCCGTCGGGCCAGTTTAATTAAAGCTATGGCAACCCAGAGAACTGAAGAGTCCATGTGGGGCGTGCCGGAATCGCCTGAGTTTTCCGCCGTTCAAAGGCTGTTGCATGAGTTCCAGTCGCGTGAGAGTGACGAACAGAAGTGGCTCTTAAATTATAAAAGAATCACCGAAGGGTCAAGCGACCCCCTGATCCGATTCCTCCTTAACCTCATCGTTGCCGACGAGGAGAGACACTACGAATTGATCGACCGAATGGTCTCTAGCCTGAAAGATGACCTAGCCTCCACACGACAGGAGAGAAGCGGACCGCAGAACAGCGTGCGAGAAAAAAAAAGCCGCGAGCTACTGCCGATGGTGGACCGTTTCATCAATATGGAGCGTGGAGGCATAAGGGACTATAAGAGGCTGCACAAGGTCAGCCAAGGATTTCGCCACGATTTGTTTGGTTTGCTATGTAAAACAATGATTCACGACTCGCTTAAACATATTGCCATCCTAGAGTTTCTGCGAACGAAATTGCAGCGCCCGAAGAGGTCAATGCGAAAACGGAAGAAACGCGCAAATCAATCGTGATTCACGTTTTTATCCGAGGCTGTTAAATTCGACGCGAAATAACTCTCGCCCCATAAACGAGGGCCGAGAATTGCCGTTGGTCTCAAATCTGTCTTGCAATCAAGTCGGCGACCGACTTGATACACTCACGGCTAAAGGAAGGCACAGTCTCAACAGAAGGCGTTTGTTCCACAACTGCCAATAGGTTCTCGTCCATCGGGCACAGGGCCTCTTGGTTCTGCGCCGATCGGATTTCTATCTTGGGTTTAGCCTCCCCGTGAAAGCCTTCCACCAGCACGATGTCCGTGTCCTCGAAATTTTCAAGAATCTGATTCAGCGAAGCAGATCCATTTGCATCGCCGAAGATGGCGATATCCGTCGGTGTGATCAGAGCGACTCTCGCGGCTCCCGCTTTGCGGTGCCGCCATGAGTCCGTGCCCGGAACATCCATTTCAATCGGCGAATCTGAGTGATGATGCTTGACGGTTCCTACGCGGTAGCCGCGACTCGCTAGCTCGGGGATGAGCTTTTCAATCAGAGTTGTCTTGCCAACTTTCTTGTAGCCCACAATCAGAACAACGCTGGGGCGTGATTTGTTCCTGCTCAACGCCTGGTTTTGCGGTAGATAACTGCCGTGAGCGCACGGCACGCATAAAGTCCGGCCGTGCACTTTGATTTCCCGGCTAAAGTTGATCCCTTCACCGCACTCATCGCAAAACACTCGGGAGCCGCGGTAGCCCGGCATGTTCTCGGCGGGCGTGTGAACGACTGTGGGCTGAATGGCAAAAAGCGCGTCTTCGGGCATGATGGTATACGCCTTTTTCTGCGCCTCGCGAAGATCGATTGTGTCGGGGCTAAATTGAGAAACAAGTAATCTTGCATCGTCTCTGGCTAGAACACGCACGGCTTTTTCCGTTTCTAGGTTAACGAAGGTCGCGGCCATTTTCCCGTAATCAAGGTACTTGAGCGTTCTTTTCCCCAGCGTGCATCCCGTGACCGCCTGCACTGCGTCCGTCGCGCATCGATCCATTTCGACATAGACCAAGAGCTTTTTGCAGCCCCGAGGTTCATCGATCGCCACTTCCCGGCAACCTATCATCGCCATCCTCACCCCAAGAACTTGGCCAGCGCATTGATGACCATGGATCGAGGAGGACTCTTTGAGAAGTTCGTCAAATCCGCGCATTTTTGCCTTTCCTTTCCAAGACAAACGCATTAAGCGAGATGGCACATGATAGGAACAAGCCGTGCGGCATTGGCAAAGGGGAAGGGCAGCCTGGCTCGCTCCCGTTAAACCTCTCACGGCGATGCAAGCTAACAATTACACTGGCATTAGATCTTCGCATGGGATGCGGCGGCTGCGCAAAGTAGTCTACCCCGCCCGACCTGATCGGCGTGGTAGTCGGTATTTCAATATAAGATTTACGTTTTTCCCTCAAGCTCTTATGCCTTCTTTACGGTGTTCAACCGGAACTTCGGATGCTTAATCCCTCTTAACGCGCCCAGTTAGGGGGTTGGCAGCGTGGATCTGGTCATGTTTGCGCCTTGAGAAGGTAAGACGTTTCACTTGCCCGGAGCCACCTAAAAACTCGTGACGCGAGAATGATACAGGTTCCTTGGACCCATTGAACCCGAAGTCCGCAGTTCCAGATATGCTATGGACCAAACCTGGGGAAAGCCTGCAGTAGCGAAGACACCCAAGCAGGCAGTTTCAAAGTCTTTGCTCTGACTTGGCAAGCTATCGCCAGCGCTTTGAGATTGCTTCTCGCTGCACCGACCATTGAAGTCCGCTTAGAGCTAGTGCAGTGTCCCCAACGCTTCTTTACATTTGGATGCTCCACAGAGGCAGGCCTTCTGCCCGTGGTCAATAGGCCG
>JBFJTQ010000293.1:0-4761 GCA_041625275.1 Binatia bacterium
ATCATCGGCAACTACGACTTTAATGGGTTCCATAAGGCTCGTACCTCGACGTGAGAAAAGTTCACGATCAACCGTAAAATACATGAAATCATTAGGCATGCCAACAGCATTTTTGCCGCCCGAAGGGCGAAATAAGACTCTGGTCGTACCCTAATGGGGGCGAGTTGGGGCCACAAACCCAAAAATCATACCTAAGGCGTATTGAGATGATCGGGCCGTCACGCTAATTATCATCCACAACTGAAGTTCAAGAGTGCACTTTAGGGAGGCAAAATGAAAAATCTATTCTCGGTAGCTGCTGTGGTGACGGTGTACATGCTCTTTGTATTGTCGTCTTGCGCAATGCAAGATGATGCAGCCATAACAAAGGCCCCTCCTGCGGAACCTACGAAGGCCGCTAAAGCGGAGGCACCGCCGGCTCCCGCGGAAAAGGCCCCCGCGAAAGCCAAGGTAGAAAAGGCGCGCGGCGATGTCGGTCTGCTGGACACGGAAAAGAACTACATGATCATCGTGACGAAGGAAGGGAAGCTGATCACCCTGGATTTCGATCAAAAGACGAAGGTGACGCAGATTACCCCGACACCGGCTAAGATGGACGATATTGGTCTTGGTTCATCGGCGACGGTGACCTATACGAAGGAGAGCGATAAGAACGTCGCCAGCGGTCTTGAGTACAAGCCGGCAAAGGGCGGTGACTGATCGGCCTTATCGTTTCGGCGATCCAAAACTTATCTGACGATTTAGGAGGGATAATCCATGAACGTAAAATCCATGATCATATCCGGGGCGGCAATTGTACTCGCGGGTGTACTCGTTGCACCTGTCATGGCACAGGAAAAAAAGGCGGAGAAGGCGAAAGCGGAAAAGGTCTCCGGGGACATTGGTTTGCTGGACACCGAGAAGAATTACATGATCGTGGTGACTAAAGAGGGCAAGCTCGTCACGATCGACTACAACCAGAAAACAAAAGTCACGGAACTGAAACAGAGCAAAGCAAAAATCGCGGATATCGGCCTCGGCGCAGCCGCATCCGTGCAGTATACGACGAAGGGCGACAAGAACATATTAAGCGCCATTGAATTCACACCAGCCAAGGGCGGCGACTAAGGTCTGGCCCCTCGGTTCCCGTTGAACAGAAACGAAAAGGGATTTGGCGCACGCCAAATCCCTTTTCCTGTTCTCACGCAAGGTTCTCTGTATCCAGGAACGCCGATTGGCCCTAATCCGACTTTTTTTCAGACCCGCTCCGCTCGCAAGCCTCACAACCGTAAGCAATGGCTCGGTGACTTGATGACCACCTTTTGATATCTGCCATTCATCCCGAATTCCGCAGTTGCAGATACGCTATGGGCCGAGCCTGGGGAAGCCTGGAGTGGCGAAGACACCCAAGCGCGAAGCTTCAAAGTCTTTGCTGCAACTTTGCAAAGCATTGCCCTTGCTTTGAGACGGCTTCCCCACGCACCGGCCATCGAAGTCCTCCTGGAGGTAGAAATTCATTGTCTTCGCAACGAAAGGTTTTCCCAGGCTTCTCAAGTAACCTTTCTACTGCGGACTCCGGGTTCATTTGCGCGAGCCTGCTCCGGTCTCCGTCTTGCCGTAAAGTTCCTGGATGAATCCGGAATCTTCAAGTTCTTTCAAGAAGCGGTTGTCGAAGAAATCCTTGGGGTCCGCCTTGGCAGCCTTGGGGTGGTCCGATACGGCAATGACCGAACGAATGAAGTCCTCGGTCATGTAGGGGACCTTCGGGAATAGAGGCCTGAACGCCTGGTAGGCCTCGTCAAGAATCTCGGCATCGTTGGTCGCTAAGAAACGCGCCAGTGCCCGTTTGGCGACCTCGGGTTCCTCGAGGGTGATCTTGATCGCAGCGACATAGGCTTTTAGAAAGGACTTGATCAGTTCTGGATTCTGCCGCACGAGGGCGCGGCGGGTTACGATTCCGTTATGCACGTACGGGAGATTGAGCGCAGCGATGTTGACCAGCTCTTTATAGCCCAATCGGCGGGCCTGCAGTGTCGTCGGTGGAGAAATCACTCCGGCGGGTATAACTCCTTTTTCGAGCGCAGCCAGAACTTGCTGGACACCGCCCAAATAGAGGAATTTCACATCCTGCCCGGGACGAATGCCTTTTTGCCTCAGAAGCGCGGTAGCGGCATGGTCGGACGACGCTCCCTTGGTCATGACGCCGAGAATCTTGCCTTTGAGATCCGAGACGTCTTTAATCTCGGGCCTCACGTAAACAGAGAACCCGTAGGTGGGCACGCCGATCGCGATATAGAGGAGTTCCGCGCCGCTCAGGATTCCGTTCACCACCGCCCCGCCCGTCATACCCATATCAATGTCGCCAGAGACAATGGTTTGGGTTAGACGCGCGCCTCCGGAGATATAAATGACCTGGAGGTCAAATCCGTAACGGCGGTCCGTTCTTGCTTCGGCCGCCACCCAGAGAGGAATCTGCGCGCCGCTAGGTTGAGGATAGCCTGCCTTGATGGTCAACGTCGAAGCCAGCAGCGGATGAGAGCTAGCCGATAAGATGCCCGCGGAGAAGTAGGCGAGGATCAGAAAAACAGCGCGCCGTCCGGATTTTCCAAAGTGTGACTTCATAAGTTAACTCCTTTTCGACCGATGCTTTGATTCGTAGCATTGGCCGTTTCCATATTTCACCTTGTTTCGGTTGCGGCTCGAAATGGGTCAATCGTTGACGGCATTGCCTGCGCCGCCTAAAAGCGGCCTGCCTTTTCCAATTTCTTTACAAATCTATCGTATGCCAGGTCCTCCGCTTTAAGGCGACGGATCTTTTCATTGCCCGCGCCCAGGAGTCGGATCACGTTTCGCACGCCCTCGACGTTTGGATAGATGCGTCGCTCGTACAGGTTGGCCATGCTTTGATAGCCCTCGGCGGCATCTTCGACCTTTTGGAAGCGGAGCCCGCGAGCCAGGCTCTTCATCACATGGGGCTCGTTGGCCGGATCTTGAATAAAATGAATTGCCTCCAACAAGCCCGCTAAAACGTTTTCCACGGTATCAGGCGAGGAGGCGATAAGGCTTCGCCGCACCAGAACTCCGGTGCCCTGGTAGGGAATTGGCAACTGAGCGAGGTCCGCGAGCGAGCGATAGCCCTTGGCGTTGAGAACAGCGGCAAAAGCGTAACCGAGCTGAGCGCCGTCAATAATCTCCGAAGCAATGGCCTGGGCCCGCACCGAATCGTTGCCGACAACCCTGATTGTAATTCCGTCTCGCTTAGATTCCAGACCCCAGTGATCCAGAGCCAGCATGGTGAAAATCCAACTGCCGCCGCTCATGCTGCTGACGCCGAGCGTTTTACCTTTCAATTCCGAAGGGCTCGTGATTCGCGGATTGACCATGAATGCGCCAGTGAGTTTGTTAATGAGTCCCGCAACAAACACGGCATCCGATCCCTCGGAGACGGCGCCCAGGGTGGCGCCGGTGACGGACCCTACGTGGAATTGAGTTTCACCGGCCGAAAGCGCGGCCATACCCACGGGGCCGCTGCGCACGTGGACGAATCTGACATCCACGCCGTTCTTGCGGAAAAATCCCTGGTCCTGGGCGACAAAGACGACGCCCTCCCTCTCGCTGAAGGCACCCGTGGTCATAAGAACGCGCGTCAGCGGAGCGGCGGCGTAAGCAAAGCGGGCACTGGCCGCAACAAGGAACAACACAACAGCGAGTAGACGAATTGGTCGAAATGTCATAATGGAACTGTCCCGTGTTGCATAAACTCAGCCAACCATCTTCGTGTCGGACCCTGATGTGGATCGAAATAATTGCGGTCTAATTTTAATTCCGAGACCACTTTGTCGGTTGCAACATAGGACCGAGGGTGGAGGGAAGTCAAGAGAAAAGGGTCACGCCGAAATCTAAACCGTTTTTGTGCTCGACCTCGTTTGCGCTCGGAAAAATTCAAGCCACGCTCTTCGCGTCTAACAAGCGCTTGGAGTTGCGCGCATATTTCGGATGCGAGGCAAGAGACCGAAGATGTGTTGACGGTCACTGCCGGAGAGTTGCGGCCAAGAAAGGGCGCGAAGCCGGGATGCGGGACCGGGCGTCAAAATCCCGCTTGACAGGGGTTATGGAGCCGTACTAGGGACCGTTCTCAACGCCGCAGTTAAGACTGGGGACGCATATCCAAACAAAGCTTTGCGGTAGGAGGTTCATATGAAGTGCAAGATCTTGTCTCTGACGGCAATGATCGCTGGGCTCGTTTTTCTTGCCGTGCCGCGTGAGTCGGTTGCGCAAGAGTTTTTCAAGGGCAAAATCATCCGAATCGTCATAGGCTACCCGCCTGGCGGCGGTCCGGACACGGAAGCCCGCGTGTTTAGCCGCTATTTGCCAAAATATATCCCGGGGAATCCCACTGTCGTAGTGGAGAACATGCCCGGCGCGGGCGGCAGGATAGCCCTCAATCACGTATCTAGAGTTGCAAAGAGAGACGGCCTCACCTGGATCGTAATCCCCGCGACGCCGAACGTATTTCAGATTCTGGACAAGGATCGCAAATTCGACCTGACGGAGATGATCTACTTGCGAGGAAGTTCCGAACCAGGGATTACGGTCATCCGGGACATTACCGGCGTGAAAGGGCCAACCGATCTGGCGAAGGCGGATCCCAAGATTCTGGTCATCCCCGGACGAAGCTCCCCCGATGCCCCCCAGATGGCGCTGAGGGCGGCCCTGAGGCTATTTGGCGTCGAAAAGGGGTACAAGACTTCATTTGGATATGCCGGCACGGCCCCGATCACC
>JBFJTQ010000294.1:0-4756 GCA_041625275.1 Binatia bacterium
ACATTGTCGTTCTTGTGCCCACGGGCTCCTGTCCCACCTCTGTGGAGCCTGAAACTGTGCCGAGGGACTGTCAAGAGATTTTTGGGACACTACACTAGCTCTTGAACCCGGATCGTAGACTCTTTAACCACAATGCGTTTTAGAAAAAAATATTTTACCGAGGCGCACGATTTACAGAATCATAGTCGGCAAGTACGACGGAGTCTTCGGCTGTGTCTTCTCGGAGCGCTATCGCTTGCCAGATTCCATCCTTGCACTTCTGCATAGCGTTTGTATCCACACCTTCAGTGACGACGACGATATGGCCACGCTTTTCAATATGGAAGGGCGGGTTGGAGACATCGGGCAGAGGATATTTCCTTGAGAGGATTAGTTGATACTTATCATAGAACTCTTCAGCGTCCTGTGGCGAGTCCCACGCTGTCACCCAGATGAAGGAGATCTCATCGCCCCGGCGGAATGCCACAAAGCGATCTCCGTCCCAGCCCCCGGCCACCATCATCGCCTCCTCCCTGGTGACAAACCCCGAAAAGAGGCTTTGCACCATTAGCTCTCCCAGGGTGTTGTTCTCGACCTCTGTCCAGCCGGCTGGGAAAAGACAAGAGAGATTTCTGAGTTCGATGATGGTCGGAGGATCCGGGGCATCGAGGTACTTCTCCGGGTGCAGCATCTGTTCCGTCGATAGCGGAGGCGAACTGTAAAGACGGTTGACCCCGGGCCAACCCTTCTTGGTGAAGACGCGTTTAACGAACGACATCCCGGTCTGATACTGAAATAAGAGTTTGTCGGCAATCGCCGCCGGCACATCGGACATGCCCGAAGGTAGCTCCCCGATACCACTTTGAGAAATTTGACCGATGGGGGACGAAAAATCCTGCAAAATACCCCCAAAGTGATAAAGGAGCTCTGTTAAATTGGCATCCCCTTCCGCTACGGCGCGAAAAGCCAAAGTCTTATCGCTGTTATTGGACGGGCCTAACCTCTCCCCCAATGCGAAGTGCTGGTCTTGCAGAGCATGAGTCAATTCATGGGCAAGGACTTTTTCGTCGTACGAGGCGCGACGAACATAGGGGGTAGCACGGTGGACCGTGTCCCCCGAAGCCGCGGGCAATACCACGTTCTTGGCGACCAAATCGTAGAAACCTTGGACCTGAGCGGCGTACATCTTGAGCAGGGAATGCTTCAGATTGATTCCGGCGGGGAAAAGACCGAGCTTGGAGTAAGCGAGAGAAGTATTTTTTAGTTTTTCTTCACCGTTTTCCCCTATGAGTTCGGCCTCCAGGTACTTGCGGATCACATCTGTGTTCTCAATTCGGATTGGAACCGCTTCAGCGAACTGCAACCCGCGGATGGCAGCAAGACTGTGCTTAATCTGCCTTACCCTTTCCTGTATCTGTGTCTCACCGTTTTGGGCTAGCTGGGGCGCACAGCCGGTTTGTGCAAACAGAATTAAGAGGTGTAGAGCGATAATGAATATTCGACTCAGAAACCCCGCCCCTGCGGGTTTCAAAAAACAAGCCGACCGATGCAATTTGTCATCGCGGTCAAAAAACAAGCGGATTTGTTTGCGCGGGAAAGAGCCGAGCACCCGTTCAGAAATCCTCGAAGAAGTCATTGTGTTGAGTCAATCTACATCGTCGCCGATTCGGGTGTTCCATTGCCCGGCCTGAGCGATAGCCCTTGAACGCCCGATTCGTTCATCTTCCACAACCCCGGAAGATCTCCTTTGCAATAGGGAATATGTGAAGCTGAATCTTTGAGGTGAAACTTTCCAGCACTTGGGCAAGATGCGTGCCAGGAATCTTTTGTCAAGAGCAGATACCGTATATGGTTGTCAGCAAAAATTTTGCTTTATTTTCTGAGATGTTCTCGCAGAGAAGCGCAAGCGTCAGAGGATGGCGCCCTGCGGCCAAGTTTCCCACAATTTGGGAAATCCCTTGCCCGGATACGAAACGTAGGAATGGCAGCCGTAGGAAACCCGCTTGAGGGGGTATTGCGACAAGGCCCTATTTCCGGTCAGGCGGGCACGAGCCAATTTAAAAAAAGCCGGGCTAATCTTAGAAAGGCCCGTTCTTACCTGGAGGGCCGTGGACGTTTGATGTTCGTTGGGTTAGAGCGGGAGGTGGGTCTCCTCAGATGGATGCTGGCACCTATGGAGAAACCATTGTGTGCGGTGACTAGAAGGAAGGGGCATGGGCCCCTCCCCCTAGCCAAGCGATTATGAATCGTCTCCGTCGTCGGAGTCATAATCCCTGTTAAGATCCCGGGTATAAGCATGCCGTTGGGATTGAATCTCGGTTCTTCCCAAAGGCTCATGGTTGCACGGCCCGTAGAAATCGATGATGTCACCTTCGCTAGCATCCTTCAGGAGCGGACGATCCCAAGATAACGTCTCCTCCTGCATTGCAGGGAACCTCATGTGGCAGTATGTGTTGTCCGCATCCATCGCGACCTTGAAGAGAACTCCTTCCTGAGCCCAAGCCGCCGCAGCCCAACCCACTGTCACTGTTAAAACCAGGATGGATAATAGAGTGTTTCTAGTGGACATGTTTTTTCACCCCCTTTCTAGGTACACGATTCATGATGTCATTTTAGCCGCTATACAGGCTTACTCAATTGACCTGAGGATTGAAAAGAGGGCTAACTCTAAAGGATTAGAGAATCATTCCCGGGGCGAAATCTCATCGCCGGTGGGTTTAACCATGTTTCGGGCACTGGCGTATATAGCCACTTGTACGCGGCTGCGCAATGCGAATTTTTCCAGAATGGCATGGACATGGCTTTTTACTGTGTATGTGGCGAGGTGAAGGCGTTGCGCAATTTCCTTGTTTCCGAGACCTTCGCCTATCAGGTCGACAATCTCCCTTTGACGCTTGGTCAATCGGACGTCGCTCACTTTTATCTTTCCATTCCGTTCTGCGGCTGCGGCAATCTGAGAAAAGAGCGATCCGGTCAACCGCGATGGGAGAATGGTCTTCCCCGCCGCTACCGATCTAATCGTTTTCAGAAAATCTTTGACCGTGGAATCCTTGAGGATAAAACCCGACGCGCCTGCCTTGACGAACTCGGCGACATCTGCGGTCACGGGTAAAAGCCCCATCACAACCACCTTCGTCTCCGGACTCTTCTTCTTGACCATCTCAATCAACTGCAAGGGGTTTTGATCTCGCAGGCACTGATCCAGAAGAACTACCTCAGGTTTTTGTTTCCCCGGCTGCGGAACTTTTGCCAGGTTTGCGGATGCAGCCAAGAGTTTGAGATCCGGCTCTTTCTGAATGATTGCCCTGATTCCCTCGCGAATAAGGCGATTGTCTTCTATAAGCAACAGTCTGATTTTTTTCATGAGCTAGGGTCGAGATATGGATTGACGTATAACACTTTGAGCGAGAGAGAAAAAGCACATGGTGAATTCGCACGAAATCTCGGCAGATTCACGGCCAGAGTCACAAAGTCAAAAAATCCTACCACTTGCCACGCGAGCCCACCATTGTTCCCGTGGTATTTCTGTCGCCTCGCTTGCATGCCCAAAGTTCAAACTTTGGCGTCGCTTTTGCGCCGCCGTGGCAACCCCCTGCTGAAAGATTACACGGAAGCTCGCCTAGCGTAATGCAACGAGGGCGTCGCCGACGATTGCACCCGAGCCAGCCGGCAAAACGAAGAGGGGATTAATTTCCAACTCGCTGATTTGTGCCTGCCTCTGACAGGCAAGATGCCCGATCCGGCAGATGACGCCTGCGAGCGCATCAACATCGGCGGCCGGGCGGCCGCGATATGCAGTGAGAATTTGGTAACCGCGAATTTTTCGGATCATTGCTTGAGCTTCTTCACGTGTCAGCGGAGCCGGCCAGACCACAAAGTCCTTGATCGCCTCGACCAGAATGCCGCCGAGGCCAAACGTCACCACCGGGCCGAATCGCAGATCCTGCCGGACTCCCACGATGACTTCGCGCACCTCTCCGCCGATCATTTCCTCTACCAGGACTCCATCCAATCGCGCCTTCGGATCCCACTTCTTAGCCTTATCCACAATTTCCTCGTACGCCCGCGCCACTTCCCCCAGGTCCCTCAACCCCAGGCGGATTACCCCGGCTTCCGTCTTGTGAAGCAGGTCGGGGGACGACGCCTTCATGGCGACAGGCCCGCCAATGCCATCCGCTAAGGATCGAGCTTCCGACCCGCTTCGAGCCAAACCGCCGCGCGGCAAGGCGAGTCCCCAGGCTTTTAAAAGGGCCTTTGCCTCCACTTCGCTCAAAGCCTTGCGTCCCTGATCTTTCGCCGCAGCCAGGATCTTGTCAGCCTCGGGCGAGGCATGAGAAGCTGCATCAACCGCCGCCGGCTGAAGCGAACGCACTCTCTCACGTGTTGCCACGTATTGAGCCATCTTCCCGAGGGTTCGCATTCCTCTCGCAGGCTCGGGAAATACGGGCACGTCGGCTTCGATGAGGATTTGTCGAACGTGCGGTTGGGGCAGCGGAAACCACGTGACCATGACGAGCTTGTCGGTGGCGCGCGAAATCTGCGCGATGTCGGTGGCGAGTTTCTCATGAGCCCCCGGCATGATGCCAAGAAAGATCACCAGGTTGTCCACATTCGGATCGGCAAGAATCAATTCGGCGGCCCCTTTGAGTAGGCCCGGCCTTGCAACGATCTCCGCCGTCAAGTCCATGGGATTGGCGATGGTCGCAAACGGGGGCATGATTTTTTTCAACGCATCCTTCGTGTGGTCGGAAAGATCGGTGAACTCCAGGCCCCATTC
>JBFJTQ010000295.1:0-4751 GCA_041625275.1 Binatia bacterium
CGACACTCCCATGTCGCGCGCAGGTTCCAGCCCCGAGCAGTTCAAAAAAAGGGAGGAGGTTCCCCCGCTGATGAACGGACTCACAAAAAAAGAGGAAATCGTGGGATTGATTCGCTACCTTCTTTCCGACGCGACGAAATACATTACCGGACAGACATTTTTTCTCAGGACGCCAAAATAAGCATGACTGGCCAGATTCGTCGCCATCAAGTGACGGCGGCGAACGGGCGGGAGAAAAACGCGACAACCGCGATGGCGGCCGCTTTGGCAGGCCTTCACCGCACGATCAATCAGCAACCGTAGCTCTTGACTAAGGAACACCTGTTTCTGACTATCTCAGAGGGTCCGCGTGCTCGTAAACTGCGCCGCTTACCAAAATGGTCGAAAGCTAGGTGACATTTCCGTCAGGGAAATTCATGCCTACGTGAATCGACCCGACTGCTTTGTCTGGGTCGCCCTTAAGGAGCCGGAGCCGGCTGAGCTGGAAGCCATGCAGTCGCAGTTCGACTTGCACGAACTTGCCGTCGAAGACGCTCATCATGGCCATCAACGTCCCAAAATCGAAGAGTACGGAGCGTCGCTCTTCGTCGTCCTGCAGGCGCTAGAATTTGCCGGAGATGAGCTGAAGGTCGGCGAGACGGCCATCTTTGTCGGGCGCAACTACGTGCTTTCAGTCAGACGAGGAGCGGAGCAAGGCTTCACCGAAGTGCGTGCCTTATGCGAGCGTGAGCCCGAACTGCTGCGCCATGGCTCGGGGTACGTCTTGTACGCACTGATGGACGCAGTGGTCGATCGGTATTTTCCCATTCTCGACGTCTTAGAAACCAAACTCGAGACCATCGAAGATCGGATCTTCGCCAACCAGACCAGCCGCGCCAACATCGAAGATCTCTATGAGCTAAAAAGAAAACTCACGCTCTTGAAACACGCGGCCGAGCCGCTTCTCGAAGCCACAGGCAAACTCTTTGGCGGTCGAGTGCCTCAGATGTGCGTTGGACTCCAAGACTATTTTCGCGATGTTTACGACCACCTGTCACGCTTGAACCAGTCCATCGACAGCCTACGGGACATGGTCACGACAGCCATTTCGGTCAATCTATCTTTGATTACGATCCAGGAAAATGAGGTGACCAAACGCCTGGCTTCCTACGCGGCCCTCGTCGCCGTGCCCACATTGATCGCCGGTGTTTACGGAATGAACTTTCAAAACATGCCGGAGCTAAGTTCTCCTTACGGCTACCCCCTGACGCTGGCAGTGATGGCGGTGATCGACGGTTACTTGTTCTACCGTTTCCGTAAAGCAAAATGGCTCTAGTCTCTGTTTCCCGGACACCCGGTTGGCCCTCATGACTCAGAGGGTAGTCGGCGATTGCAATTTTCAGCCGTTCGATCTATGGTACATAAGTTATACCTCGTCCGAAGAACAGCGCATCGTGGTATGAGCCAAAATTCACACACCGAGACCATCATCGTTCACAGTTCAGACCTTCATCTCGGGGTTGACGATAGTTTCGACCCCGGCCGATCGTTTGGTTCACTTTTCATTCTTGAGCGAGTTTTGGCGGCAGCTGCGGCCCGGCGCGCCGATGCCGTCATATTGGCCGGCGATACTTTCGATAATCACCGTCAACCGTTGGCTTTGCTCGAACGCGCCGGAGAGATCATGCGCGAACACGAGGGGACTATCGTGATCCTTCCCGGCAACCACGACCCCCTAACCCCCGACTCCGTTTATCGCCGCGCCGGCCTCGCAGCGATTCCCAACGTCAAGATTATCGGCTTGAACGTCGACGATGCAGTAGTGTTTCCGGAGCTAGAGCTCGAAATTTGGGGCCGCGCACATATGGACTACGCCGATATGTCACCGCTGGCGGCTCCGAGGCCGAGATCGACGCCCTGGCAGCTCGCCACGGCCCACGGCCATTATGTCGATGAGCCGAGGGACCCGCATCGCTTGATCGGCTCTTGGTTGATTCACCAGGATGAGTTGGTCGCTACCGGGGCCGACTACGTGGCACTGGGCCATTGGAATCAAGCGACGCGCGTGGGCAACGGCCAAGTGACTGCATATTACTCAGGATCTCCAGAGTATACAGGAACGGTGAATGTCGTACGTCTCCTGGGCAACGGCGCCATCGAAGTCAACCAGGTTCCTTTGAACGGCCTCGCGCGGTTAGCCGTGCACGCGAGCTGACCACTCGACTGGCCGAGAATCCTCAAAAATTAGTTCTGACTCGGCACATCAGCCTAGTTCAAACACCGGATGGTTGGGTCTTTTCCCTTCCAAGACCCGAATCACTTCTTCTGCCGCTCCCCACTCACCTCGCTTCGACGCTTCCCAGGTCACTGCGCCCAGGTGGGGCGAGAAAATAACGTTATCGAGTTTGAACAAGGGATGATCCTTGGGCGGGGGCTCGTTCCCCACGACGTCTAATGCGGCACCGGCAATCGTCTTGTTCTCGAGCGCGCTCTGGAGAGCTTTTTCGTCCACGACGCCGCCGCGCGCCGCGTTGATGAGATAAGCGGAAGGCTTTATCAGCGATAACTCCTTCGCACCGATCATTTGCTTGGTCTCATCCGTTAGGGGACAGTGGAGCGTCACGAAGTCAGAGTCTCGCAAGACTTCGTCCAGGCCAACCCACTTCCCGCCCAGCGCCGTCACATGCGACTCCGGGATGTAAGGATCAAAGACCAGGAATTTCATCTCGAACGCGCGGGCGCGGATCGCCACTCTCGTACCGATATTCCCCATACCGATAATGCCGATAATTTTTTCCGCCAGCTCCGTGCCGATGAATCTCAGATATTCCCCCCAACGGTTGTCTCTGACGGCTCGGTTGGCGGCGTGCGTATGTCGCACCAGAGCAATCATCTGGCCGAAAACGAGTTCGGCCACCGACACCGCATTGCTGCCGGGCATGTTCGTAACCCAAATCTTGTATTCCCGGGCGGCATCGAGATCCACTCGGGAGGCGTCAACGCCGACACCCGTGCGCGCCACGATTTTGAGACGGCCGTTGCTCTTGCGCATATGATCCCGTGTGATCCGGCCCTTTCTGCTCAACACCGCATCTACGCGCGAAGCTTCACGATCCCAGCGCTCTGCTTCGATCCAGGGATTGATCACTACCAGCTCGACTCGCCGTCGTAACCATTTCAGCACATCCGGTTGAAATTCCTCCACTAACACTTTTCCAATAGACATCGTGTAGTCCCCTGTTAATCTTTCACGTGACAAATTTCCATTATCTTAGAACGACATCCCATTGAAATCCACAATGTTGGCGCTCATGGGCAACCATTTTTTCCGCAGGCCGACAGCCAAACGCGGGCCGACAAGAAGTCGCGACCAACCACCCGTGAGTTTTGCAATGCGGTATTTTTCGCCCGGCGAGAACCTAGGTTGCTCTCAAGGCACTGGTCCATTCCCTACGGCGCAAGGAGTCGCTGGCCCGGACGGGTGAAAAAATATCGGATTAAGGTTACATATATATAGAGGTGGCTTGTTATGAAGCTCTATACATATTTCCGCAGCTCCGCTTCCTATCGGGTGCGCATCGCACTGAATCTGAAAGGGCTGGATTATGAGCAGTCCCCCATTCATCTGCGGCGCGGCGGCGGCGAACAACTAGGCGCGCCCTATAAGGCTATCAATCCTCAGGCGTTGGTGCCGGCACTGGAAGACGAAAACCATGTTCTGACCCAGTCTTTGGCCATTATCGAATACCTCGAAGAGCGCTATCCCCAACCGCCCCTGCTCCCTGCTCTTCCGGCAGACCGTGCCCTGGTGCGCAGCATGGCCCTGGTGATCGCCTGCGAAGTCCATCCCATCCAAAACCTCCGAGTGCTGCAGCATTTGAAAAACGAATTCAAACGATCCGACGACGACGTTAACCGCTGGGCGCGGCATTGGATTGAGCTCGGCCTATCAGCGCTCGAACAGATGGTGCGCGCGGTCCCTAATCGCGAGAATTTCTGCTTTGGCCGTTCGCCGACGCTGGCCGATATCGTTCTCGTGCCGCAACTCGCCAATGCTCGCCGCTTCGGCTGTAATCTCGCGGCCTACCCAACGCTGCTCCATGTCGAAGCGAACTGCGGCGCTCTTCAGGCCTTCGCCGATGCCGCGCCGGAGAAGCAACCGGACGCTGAATGAAATACAGTACAAAACGTGGGCGCGGCATTTCGCGCAATCACTGGGCGACAATTCAATGTTCGTTTTGAAACAATTCATCAAGGCAGTGTTGCTGCCACCTGTGCCGTGGCTGCTCTTGCTGCTTGCGGTGCTGCTTTTTTGGCGCCGGCCTTGGGCGCGTAAACTTCTGCTTGTTACGTTCCTCGCCATCCTTGCCTTGCACAGCGGTTCCTTGAATTATGCCTTGCGCTATCCCTTGGAATCCCGTTACCCGCCGTTAATCAAGTCAGGCGCAGCCGAACCATACGATGCCATCGTCGTCTTGACCGGAGGCACGATCCCGGCTGAAGGGCTGAATCCTTTTCCGACGCTCGCCGAATCGACCTTCCGCCGCCTCGATGAAGCGTGGCGCCTTTACCGGATTCGCCCGAAGCCCATCATCGTGGCGGGCGGCCACGTGAACCCTTTCACGCCGCCCATGAACGAGAACAAAATTGCCCGGGACTATCTGCGTCTTTGGGGCGTTCCGGAGGCCCATATCATCGCCGAGGGTCGTTCGCGGGACACCTTTGAAAGCGCTCTCGAGGTCAAGAAAATCCTCAGCGACAGGGGCTGGAAG
>JBFJTQ010000296.1:0-4747 GCA_041625275.1 Binatia bacterium
CACCTCTGTGGAGCCTGAAACTGTGCCGAGGGACTGTCAAGAGATTTTTGGGACACTACACTAGTTTTTTTCAAGCAGAGTTTTGCGCGACGGCGCTATCGCCTTACCGGCCTCACATCCACCGCCGCCACCCCGCCCCTTTGTGGCCGTACCATTAACGGATTGATTTCAAGGTCGGATAGATGGTTACGATGCGCGGCGAACACATCGGACAGGCCAACCATGGCGCGTACCAGCGCATCGACATCTCTCGGGGGCTGGCCCCGGACTCCCTGAAGGATCTTATAACCCCGCAGCTCTCCAAGCATCTCCCGCGCGTCGCGCTCGTCCACCGGAAGCAAACGAATCGCGACGTCTTTCAGCACTTCGACGAAGATCCCGCCGAGTCCGACCATCAGAAACGGGCCATACTGCGGATCGGTGCGCGCGCCCAGAAGGACTTCTGTACCCTGAACCATCTCCTGGACCAGCAATTGAGATCTGCCCGGCACTTTGGCGAGCAATTGCTTGCCCTGAGCCTCAACGTCTTCTGCGCTTTTCAAGTTCAGGACAACTGCGCCGGACTCGGTCTTGTGAACAATATCCGCCGCAATGAGCTTAAGCGCCACGGGAAAGCCAATCTCGTTAGCTTTCCGGGCGGCATCCGCTGCGGTTGAAACCACAGATTGCCGCGGAAAGCCGATGCCGTGTTCTTGCAGCAGAGTATGGAGCTTTTCTCCTTCGACATCCGCCGCTTGGCCCGCCGCTTCCGGCAGGGTTGGAATGCCGCGTTGTTTGCGCTCGCCGTAGAGCCCCAGGCCTGCAAGCGCTCGAAGGGTCGGCTTGATGGCCTGCAAGAACGGAAGGCCTGATTGGTCTTGGTAAACCCGGCTCTCGTCCGTGCAGCTGTAAGTTGAGCGCGCGAAGGCAAGGATAGGCTTGTCGGTTGTCGCGGCAAGGTTTTTGAAAAGCGAAGGGTCCCTTTTCTCGCCCCGCGGCAGCTCACCGTGGATCGCCAGTAAATCGACCCCTTCGTCCTCCGCGTGCAGTTTAACGATGTTCACGAATCCTTGCTCGTCACCGAAGCCGGCGACCCCACATTCGAGAGGATTTTCCACGGCCAGCTCAGCAGGAATCAACGGACGGATCGCCTGCTTTGTCGCTTCTTTTAACTGGGCCAAATTCGTGCCGAGTTCCTCGATATGATCGCACAGAAGCCCCTTCATGCCTCCGGAGTTGACGACGATTGCTGCACGGCTGCCCCGCGGGTGTCGGCCGGGCAGGAAGGCCAGAGTCATTTCCGTCAGATCCTCCAGTGTTGGGCAACGCACCAACCCGAGCCCCTTGCAGACTGCCTCGAATACCTCATCGGAGCCGGCCAACGCTCCGGTATGAGAAACTGCCTGGCGTTTGCCCATCTCGGAACGGCCGAGTTTGACGACGAGAATCGGCTTGCTCTTTTGCAGCGCCTGGGCGGCAACCTCCGCAAATTCCTGCGGTCTGCGTATACCTTCCACCATGAGCAGAATGACTTTTGTCTGTGAGTCGTCCACTAGAAAGGAAAGATAATCCACCAGATCGAGGCTCACCTCGTTGCCGCTCGATACTGCGTAGCTAAATCCGATGCCTCGCTCGGCGGCGCCTTTGATCCAGTTACCGAGGGAACCGCCGCTCTGAAAGATCAGTCCCACCGGCCCTTGCTTGAGAAGCGGGACGGGCGTCGGAAAACTCCACAAGCCGTCCGGCAGGGAAAAGGAGCCCATGCAATTGGGCCCGCACACGACCAAACCCGTGCGCTCACAAAGCTCTTTCATTGTTTGCGCCCGCTCTTTCCCAATCGGATCATCGCCTTCACCGAATCCCGCGCTATAAATCGTTGCGGCTTTAGTGCCAAGCTTCGTTGCCTCCTCCAACGTGCCAAGGACTGCCTTGGTCGGGATGAGCATCAACAAGTGTTCCGGCACCTCCGGCAGGGCAGCCAGGTTGGGGTAACAGGGATCGTCTGCGATCTTGTCATAGTTCGGATTGATCAAGAAGATCTTGCCCGTATAGTGAGCGCTCTTTAGATTGCGATAAATACCCATCGGCCAGCGCCCTTTTGGCGAGGCGCCGACGATGGCCACGGAACGGGCGCGGAGTAGATTTACAGCGGGTTTAGCAGTGAATTTGGCGTGCGCTGTCGTGCTCATCTGGGCTCCTAATTTCGAAAAATTCCTCGCTGTCTACAAGACTGTCATGGCCTGAGAAGCTTCAGGGGAAAACGTGCCAGCGGTTCGAAGGCAGGTCTATGGCGGCTTTCTGACCGACGTCAAGCTCTGAGTCTCCGGCGAGTTTCGCCAAAAGCGTCACGCCGTTACTCTCCACTTCAAACAAAGCGGAATCTCCGAGATAGTTCTTACTCGTTATTTTGCCGTGGTAGGGTGATGAATTCTGCGTCAAAGGCTGCACGTCCACATGCTCCGGCCTGATCGCCAGCGTGACCTTCGCCCCGACCGAGACTCCGCTGGGCACGGCCGCTTGCATTTTCCCCCAAGGAGATTCGATTTCGTTCGCGCCCGCCACTTTTCCGGGTACGAAATTCATCTCGCCGACGAATTGAGCGACGAATAGATTCACCGGCCGGGCATAGACGTCGTTCGGGGGTGCGATCTGGAGCATTTCCCCCATGTTCATGACACAGACCTTGTCGCCCAAACTCAGGGCCTCCGCTTGGTCGTGCGTTACATAAAGGGTTGTGACTCCGATGGCCTTGGTGATTTTTCTGAGCTCCACGCGCATCTGTTCCCGCAGACGCGCATCCAGGTTACTAAGCGGTTCGTCCATGAGCAGAATCTTAGGCTCCGTGACCATCGCCCTGGCCATGGCGACGCGCTGTTGTTGGCCGCCACTGAGATCCGTTGCCGGGCGGCTTTCAAGCCCGTCCAATTTGACCTGTCGAAGGGCATTGCGTACCTTCTCTGCAACCTGTGATCTTGCGAATCTTTTCTGCCCCTGGGTAAGGGGAAACGCCACATTTTGAAAAACGTTCATGTGCGGCCATATCGCGTAAGACTGAAAGACCATGCCGATGTCCCGCCGTTCAGTGGGCACATAGACTCTTTTGCTTGCCGAATTGACTAGACGGTCGGCGATCTCGATCTCGCCGGCGTCGGGACGCTCCAGACCCGCCACGCACCGAAGCGTGGTGGTCTTGCCGCAACCGCTGGGACCCAAAAGGACGCAAAACTCACCCTCGCCAACCTCGAGGTCGATGCTCTTTAACGCATCGACCCTCCCCTGCTGAGAACGAAAAGACTTCTGCAGCCCTCTGATACTAATCATCTTTTCCGGCTAACGTTAGGAATTTCGTATTCCGTAATGCAATTGGAAACCCTTGCCCACGCTAGATTTGCGTGGAATCCCTCGCCTATTTTCAGTCGACACCTGCTTTTGTTGTTGCTATTTGACATCTAAAAACCGCCATTGCCAACTGCCGCGCCTGCGCCCTATGATGCCGATCCGATCTCGCCAATGCGCGAGAGAGCTAAGCGCACAACCCCCACGACAAGCGCAGCAAAAATAATTAAAATCACTCCCAAGGCCGATACCTGGGGCACCCAACCGCTGCCCCAAAATTGCCATACAACGGTCGAGATCACAACGTTGTGGCGGGTATAGAGCGTCAGCGCCATCGTGACCTCTCGATACGAAAGCATACCGATCCATATCCAACTATTGAGAACACCGGCGGCAATCAAAGGCAGCACAATGCGTCCGAGCACGCGCGGCGCGGAGGCGCCCGCGACTCGCCCCGCCTCTTCCAGCTCGCGATGCACCTGGATCATGACGCTATTGGTCGTTCGCGTGCCATAAGCAATCCAATTAATGGTATGAGCGACGACGATAATAAAGACCGTGCCGTACAAGGGAAAAATATCTCGGTAGGCAAGCCCCAGATACGCGAGCCCAACAGCCATCAGTATCCCCGGTACGGCATGAGGGATAAACGCCAGGGTATCCAAGGACCCCCGGAATGATACTTGTGTTCTTATCACCACCCACGACACGAGCACGCTCAAAATCATCGTCAACGTGGGTACAGCGAACATGAGGATCAGAGTGTTGATAAATGGTCGCGCACCTACGTGCATGGGGATTTCTCTGTAGTGCTGAAGGGTCAACGAAGACAGTGCTGCCGAGGAGGGAAGCTGGAAGTACGGCACTATGGATGCCCACAGTAAGACCAGAAACGGGATGAATACTTCAATGGCGAGGTAAAAAAAGACAAACGCCAACGCGACCCATTTCCAGCGCCCGAGTGCGATTTCGCGAGGCCGATAACCACGCCCCGTAATGACCGTGTATTTTTTCCCTTGCTTCACCAGCCGCACGTAGAGAAACGCCAACGTCAAGCCGAGAACGAGCATGATAGCGCCATATGCCCCTGCGATTCCGTAGTTCGGCAATCCGGTGGCGGGTGTTGTTGCGCTGTATATCAGCGAGCTCAGCACAAGAATACGCGCCGGCATGCCTATGATTGCCGGCACTTCGAAGACCGCGATGGCCGTCATGAAAAGATAGACCATGACGGCAGCGATGGCGGGGAGCGTGATCGGGATATTGATCTTTAAAAACGTCCTGAGTTTGCCGACGCCCGACGTGTACGCCGCTTCCTCTAGCGAGGGGTCCATGGAACGATAAGCCGCCGCCAGCATAAAAAACGCCCCTGGCACGAAGGACACGCCTTGAACAAAAGCCATCCCGGTCAGGCTGTATAAATTGAATGGAG